>JAILAA010000187.1 GCA_024681875.1 Prevotella sp. | reverse complement strand
CAGCTGGCGCATCCTCAGCACCATGGCCGACGTGCTGGGCAGACGGTCTATCTCGTCGTTCAGCCATTGCTCCAGCTCGGCGTATTCCAGCCGGTCGTGCAGCGAGTCCTCGTCGGCTATCGGCATCGCGTCGCTGATCTCCCGGTGCTGATGCGTCGTGCGCCATCGGTCGATGCACGCCCGCTTCGCAATGATGACTACAGAAGCCTTCATCCGGTTGACGTCGCTGAGCTGCCCATGCAGACTCCATAGCCGGAGCATCACGTCCTGGGCAATGTCCTCCGCATCTTCCAGCGAACAGCCGAACCGCTCTGCCACCGACACGGCCTTTGCCCGCATCTCGTCAGCCATCTGTGTGAATTCTTCTTGTGTCATTACACTTATATAACGAATAACACGGCGAAAATTAAACAAGAAAGTCCAACTTTTTTTGTCTGCAATAAAAATACGCCATACAAAAAAGGCATGGGGCGCAGTCGCTGCGGCCCATGCCTGTCCCGGGTTATATAAGAAAAACTTACTTTTTGCTTGTGTCGGCAACGTCCGAGTCCATGATCCTGGTCGCCTCCTTCATGTATTTCTCCATCAGGTCCTGCACCAGCTTCTGTGCCTTCTTGGCTTTCTTCGAGCCGGGGGCGGCAATCAGCAACGCTGACAGCTTCTTGTTCTGTTCGGAGTATGAATTGAGTATTGTCTTATAGATATCCATCAGTCCCGCTGATGGCATACCGTAAGCCTTCAGGTCCTTGGCGAAATCCTGAATATTGGAATCCAGCACCTTGGTCTGACTGATAATCTGCTCGGACACGATGTCGATGTAGAAGGTGCCTGCACCGGAATTCTCCTCCGCCTGATTGTATATACCCTTGAGCACGTCCTTGGCCGTCTGAACATTTTGCGCCTTCAGCTCGATCATAGCGTGTTGCTGTGGTGTCAGCGTCTTCTCCCACCTTTTCAATTCATCTTCCAAGGTGTCCTGGCCAGGAATTGGGTCTATCGCCACCATGTCGGCCTCAAACACGGTGGGGCTGTTGTTCACCAGCAGACTGTGGCCCGACTGCCGTCCCACGCGACGCTCGTAGTCGCGGTCCTCGTCGTAGTAACCGTTATGCGTGGTGATACGGTAGGTCTCGCCAGGCACGAAGTCGAGATTCGTCCACAGTTCGCAGAGCGAGCCGTCGGGCATCACGGTACGGATACGACCCGCCTTGGGCTTGTCGAGCTGCACACTGAAGCTGAAGCGTTTGTTCACCACAGGCATCGTTGCGACATAGGCATCGTCAGCCACATTGTCCAGTTCTTCAGCTGAATCGGCCATATAGACCACATAGAGGGAGTCCTTCAGGTCATAGCCCACACGTCCGTCAATCGTGAAGGTGTTCTGATTGTCACTTATGAGACCTGCACTGCTCATGTTTTTCTCGTACATGTCAGGACGCAGCGAGGTAATCATAAAGACGGTGCCCGCGACATGATTATCCTTGGTTTCTTCCCACACGATGGCGTATGCATCGCGCAACTGAGGATTGTCAGGGTTCTTACAGCACATGAACCACATCTCCTGCTTAGTATTGATGCGAATACGTACATTCTTGCTCTTCTGTCCGTTGTTAGTCACCACCTTCAGGTCGAATAGTTCTGTACTGCCTGGCTGCAGGTGCATATACTGATACGACAAAGGCTCATCTGCGCGGAAACCGATGGATATGGCCCACAGGTCTTCTTTTTTGCAGGTGAATGGCACGATGCGTACACTTGACTCAATAAGACCTGTTTCAGGATTTTTGGTAACGGACGTTGTTTCGCTTCCCTCTTTAGCATAAAATGCGATAATGCCTTCCAGACTCTGGATGACACTCTTTGCCTTCTTCTGCGGGGTAGCCGTAGAATCGGCACTGGCGGTTGTTATGGCGCTGCATGCGATGAGCAGCATGATAAGTATTCGTTTCATATTGTCGTTTTTTTATTGTTGCGCTGTTTGTTCTAAATGATGTTTTGCTATTTCAAGTTCCAGTTCCACCCACTTCAAGTAAGCTTCGTCGGCCTGCTTTTTCAGGAGTGCTATTTCCTCGGGGGTGTACTTGTAGTTCTCGGGGCGTGTGATGGGTATGTCACGCTCCGTCAGCGTCACGGGCTTGGCATCCTGGGCTACGGCCTGCGCCAACTCCGGCTTTGCCTCCTCCTCCTCAGCTTTCACTTCAGGCGTTACAGGTTCTGCCGCCGTCGTTTCCTGTGCCAGGAGAGCCACGTCGCGCTTGACAACATTGGTTCGCGCCTTCGCTTTCTTAGCCTTAGTCGGAGCAACAGCAGGCTGCGCTGACTCCCTTTCCACTTCCGCAATCA
>JAILAA010000177.1 GCA_024681875.1 Prevotella sp. | reverse complement strand
TGAAGCACGCCAAGGCCGACGCCGTGAAGAGCCCGCTGGCCGGACAGCTCATCTGGAGCTTTGGCGGCGAGGGCGTTCCCGCTGCCTGCATCGAGCCGTTCATCGGTCAGACCTACAAGGAGGGCGACGTCTTCTGCTATCTGCAGACGAAATGGGGCGAGATTATCCCGATTCCCGCTGCCCTCGGCGGCAAGCTGGTCGACATCAGCGTCAAGCCCGGCCAGAATATCCGACAGGGCGATACTATCGCCTGGATTGAGCGCACGCTATAGCTATTCGTAGGAACAGCGGATGGATTGAATGACGGTAGCCGAAGCGCCTACCGAGCCAGTGTGCTGGATATAGATTCCACCGAATTTATTGGGGCGACCGATGGCAGCCGTGAGTAGCTGCTGTCGGTCGCCGTTTTCTATCTGGGCGGTCAGCTCAGCCCCCCTTGCGGAAAGCGTCACGCGACAGCCTTTCTTGAAAAGGGCACATTTCTCTGGCGAGCAGACAGGCCTCGCCACACCATCCTTGTATTCCACCAACACTGCCTCTACCGCTTTGTCGTAGGCTGGCGTGCGGACGAAGCGCAGGCCATAGCCGCTGAGCGTCTGCGTGTCAAACTTGATGCAGAGGTCAAGATACTGCCCCGTGGCACTGCCGAAGCCCTGGCCTGCCGACTTACAGGGCGACAGCTCTACCGTCAGTGACTGGCAGTCATAGCTCTCGTCGGCCTTGCCTGTGTACATCATCCGCGCTCCCCGCACATTTTGGATCATACCGTAGCAGCCTTCTGCCCCGTCCATACCCTCGCCATAGCACCAGGCAGGACGCGACGCATCCACGGACCACTCGTACCCAGCCGTATCCTTCGGCTTGAAGGCATCCAACGTCCACTGGCCTGGCGATATCGCCTCCTGGTTCATCAGCGGCAGCATGGGCGTAGTGACCGCCATCGGCACGTCGGGCGGCATCGGCACAACCAAAGGCTTGCCGTTCAGCGTGCAATTCTCCATCAGGCAAAGTTTCTTGGGATTAGGCTTCCTCGTCCATTCTATCGTCAGGCTGGGGTCGTCGCTCGTCCACCGGCAGTTGCGCATGGTCACCGGGTCTGAGACCTTCGTGAGATACTGCACGCCCTGCACCTTCGAGTGGATGTCGCAGTCCTCGAACACCGCTCCTTGCGGCGAGGTGCAGTAGAAAGGCTTGCTGCTGAAGAACGTGAAGCGGCACTGGCGGTAGGTGCCCGTGCCGCACAGGGCATCGTCGGTACACTCGAAGTAGCAGCCTACGAACAGCGCATGACGGGCCCCGGCAAACGGACAGAGGTTGAGGCGTGAGATGAAATGGCAGTTGCGTGCCTCATAGCGGTCGCCGTTGCAGATCACCAGCTGCGCCTGGACGATGGCATCAGCGCGACGCTTCCGGCTCTGCTGGGGGTCACGCTGGTAATCCAGGTCTACGTTGCAGTAATTGCCGAAGGTCAGGTTCTCGGCCTGGATGTCGTCGCCCATGATGTGCAGCATCGTGAAATTGCCGTCTGCACCCTGCGTCTGTCCCCTGTTACAGGCCAGCACCACGTCCTCGGGACGCTCGCCCATGCCAACAAGGCGCGTCCTGCTGAGGCGCACCTTCATACCGTAGGGAACATAGTCGCCAGGCTCCGGCTTGCGGATGGCGGGGTCGTCGGGGTTGTCTATCCAATATACTCCTGGAGTAATGTGAATGACGGTCCAAAGGCTGTCGCCGGCGTAGGTCTCGGCTTGGCGCAAAGCGTCGTTCACCGTGGTGAAGGTGTTAGCATCCGTCATTTCCTGCGTGTTGACATAGAGATGGTGCACCGACTGTGCGCACATCATCATGCAGCAAATGGTCATCAAGACGACCAGACATAGTTTCCGTTGCATACTTCAAGCTTTTCGTTTCTTCGCAATGATGATGCAAAATTACACTTTTTTCCCGTAAAGGCATCATTTGGCCCAAGATTTCGTTTTCTGTGATTGCAACACTTCAATGAGTGCCTACATTCCGCTGCCAGTAAATAACAGGCGGTTAACAAACTTTAAGAGATGGACTACACTCATTAACTGTTTTCTTTGTATATTTGCAGTATTAAAACTAACCCCAAAACGATATGAATAGAAAGTTACTAACCATTTTATTGTTTTCTGTATTTGCTATTGCGATGTGGGCACAAGACAACACCCAGCGGCTTGTGGTGTGGCAGAAGTCGGGCGAGAAGGTATACTTCGACCTTGCCGAGGAGCCCGAGACCACGTTTGAGGGCACCCAGCTGGTTATCAAGACTACTAAGACCACCGTCTACTACCAGTTGGAGAACGTGCTGCGCTACACCTTCGAGGGCAGAATGACCGCCATCGAAGCGCCGAAGCTGCGCCCAGGTGAGATCATCTTCCGTCAAGGCAGCGACCAGATGGCTTTCGAAGGTCTGGCAGACGATACACGCATTGATGTGTACACACTCGACGGTAAACTGCTGAAAACGCTGAAAGCCCATAGCGGCCAGCAGACCGTCGTCTCTCTCGCCGGCCAGCCTGCCGGAACCTATATTGTGAAAGTCGGTGATGCAACCTATAAATTCCTGAAGCGATGAAAAGTACAGCATACAAACTATTGTTATCTGTGTTCATCACCTTTACACAGGTAATCGCTACCTCTCTCACAGGGTGGACGGGGGGAGCGTCTCTCTATGCACAGGAAGCCTTCTACATCTACCGCAACGATGGTGACTTCAACGGCTTCTTCTTCGATCAAATCGTGCGCATGGGCTACTCAAAGTTTGACCTCGACTCCATTGAGCACGACATTTATGTGGTGCAGGAGGTGGAGACGGCAGACTCAACCTATCGCATCCCCTTGGCAGCCATCGACTCCATCGGCTTCCAGCAGCCCGATATTATTTTCAACGAGCGATTCTGTGACTTAACTGCAGAAGATTGCCCTTACAAATACTATCGTATGTGGTCTTACCGATGGTTGAATGGTGACGACGATGATGATTGTTACAACGACCCGGAGGACTACATCCTTGTATGGGAGGCATACACGTATTGGGATTCAAATGCAGGGCAATGGGTAAATACCGGTGACAAATACCTGCCGCATGTCGGAGATGTCCTATACCATCCAGATTTGAATGCAGATACTCCTGGAGTTTTTATTGGCAAAATAAAAGAAATACAGTTGCAGGAGGAAACTGCCAGCTTGCCTAATACAAGGTATCATATCATCTGCGACCCCATTGAGGATATCGGAGAAATATTCGAGCAATTCATCACCGTAGAGCAACTGGGAACAGACGAGAATGGAAGTGCACACAGCCGTATGGCAGGCATGGACAAGATAAAGAAGCGCGTGAGTGACAGCAGAGAGCTGACGCTTGTCAATCTCAACGGCAATTTACCCTTTGAAGTCAAAAACGATCATTTCTCAGCAGGCCTCTCGCTTGACCTTGCACTGACAGTCAAGGCAACTGTAGCCTACAAGATTGAGCGCGGTGACTGGTTTATAAAGCTGAGCTTTGCCGAAGACTTCGAGGTAGGAGCGACGCTCACTGCTCAGGGCAAGATTGAGGATGAGCTTACGTGGCAAGTAGGCGGTGTGCCGTTCTATTTCCCCTCGTTCCTGCCAATTCTGCAGGTGAAGCCCGGTCCGGGCGCTTTCCTCAAGACCGACGCCGACGTTAAAATGACCATCTCAACGCCCAAGCTTGCCCTTCACGGCAGGCAGAGCCTGACTATAAACGGCGAAGGTGTCAGTGGTTCCGAAAGCTTTTCCACAGGCAAGGACGATGAAAACAACGAATGGCTGTCCAGCTGTCACTCAACGGTTCGGTTATGGCTGGCGTTTACACACCATTTAGGTTAGAGACCAACAATTGGTTCAAGAAGATTGGTTACTGCGCAACGGGTGTCGATGTCTATGCCGGGCCGAAACTATCAGCCTCGTTCGTGCTCGACCCTGTAGCATTGGCAGAGAGTAAAGACCCGTACAGCATGTTCTCCAATACCCAGATACAGTTTACGCCCAAGTGTTTCGTGGCAGAGGGCAAAGCCATCTTCTCAGCCGGCGGCCAGAATGAGAAGGAATATAAGCTATTCAACGCTGAAGCCGGTTTCGGCCAGATGACGCTGAATCTGTTCCCTAAGTTCGAAGAAAAAGTCAAATTTGGGGAGCTGTATAATGTACCGTCTACCGCTGACTTCTCCGGCAACTTTTTATCACCGATCAATGTTCATGCTACTGTCTATCCAGTTGGTAACAGCCTGCCATTTGATGTAGGTATAGCCGTATATAATTCCGATCAAGAATTATGCAATGCTAACGGATGGAATAATTACAGCGTTTGGAATACCTGGACTGAATACATAGTGTCTGCCTCTCTCTTCGATGGCACTTATACTGTCTACCCCGCGCTGAATGTGATGGGAGTAATCGTGCCTGTATTCTCTGCCGGCAGCACTATTACTGTAGATTGCCCGCTGCAGTTTGAACATAACACTACGCCTAATCTTGCTTATCATTATTTGCCCAGCGAAGGGTATTTCTATGTTGGACATGTGCTCAACAAGGATGATGCTATTTACATCGAGTATGAAGACGTAGGAGGAAAACTACATTCTCTTGGCTGCGAATTGGTGGATCGCTCAGGAGTAGAGGGAATAGAGGAATCTGGTGCGCCCGAATTCTTCCAGCGTGCCACGTTCAAATACAAACTGGACGATGCTTTCTATAAGGACGTAGCAACAGACTTAGCAACTTTTCATGTGACTGTTTATCGTGGAGGTAAATCCCGCACAATAACAAAATATTGGAGAGTTAAGTGGGGTGTGTACTGAAAATATTAACTGCTCCTGCATTCGAAAGGATGTGGGAGCAGTAAGAAAAATGCCAGTGTGCCACAGGATACCATAGGGTCGGGTATGCGACATCATAGGCCTACCTTTGCAGCAGAAAGAATGGAATGAATCTGAAAATAAACTATTAGAAAATGCACAAGTCATTATTGAAGAAGATGATGCTTGCAGCCCTGATGGTGATGGGCTGTAAGACGGCGATGGCCGACGACTTTGAGACGGCAACAGAGGCCGTGAAGAACATGCGCGTGGGCTGGAATCTGGGCAATACGCTCGATTGCAATTCGGGCGACGTGAACAACATGTGGATTGAGTACTGGTCACAACGCAGGCCGACAGACTATGAGACGGCGTGGGGACAGCCTGTGACGAAGCCTGAGCTGATGAAGATGTTCAAGGACGCGGGCTTCAACGCCATCCGTGTGCCGGTGACATGGTATCCGCACATGGAGGCTACATTCAGTAGCGTGAAATGGAACAACGCCACGAACAGCCTGACACCGTGGGACATAGCCAACGACCCCATCGGCACGAAGATCCAGAAAGCATGGATGCAACGCGTGCATGAGGTGGTAGACTACGTCATCAGCCAAGGCATGTACTGCATCCTCGACGTGCATCACGACACGGGAGATGCCAACACCGCATGGCTCATAGCCAGCGAGGCCGACTATGCCAAGCAGAAGGCGCGCTTCGAAGAAGTGTGGAGGCAGATGGCAGAAGAATTCAAGGACTACGGCGAGCACTTGCTCTTCGAGGGCTACAACGAGATGCTCGACAACTATGGTTCATGGAACTTCGCCTCGTATGGTGCCCCGGGTAACTACAACAGCAGCGTGGCTACCTCAGCCTACAAAGCCATCAACAGCTACGCCCAGAGCTTTGTGAACGCTGTCCGCGCAACGGGCGGCAACAATGCGCAGCGCAACCTCGTCGTCAGCACCTACGGTGGATGCAGTGGCAGCGGCACGTGGAATCCGCACCTGCAAGAGCCGCTGAAGAAGATGGTACTGCCCACCGACAATGTGAGTAACCACCTCATCTTCGAGGTGCACTCCTATATCAACATCGCGAACATCAACAATGCCAAGAACGAGGTGAAGCAGATGATTAGTACGCTGAAGAGCAATCTGGTGTCGAAGGGGGCTCCTGTCATTATCGGCGAGTGGGGTACATTGATTGAAAATGCATACGACAACTATCGCAACAATTTGCTGACTTTTGCCCGCTTTTTCGTGGAACAGGCAAAGGCCAACAACATAGGTACTTTCTACTGGATGGGGCTTTCCGACGGCGAGCACCGCTCAGTCCCCGAATTCAATCAGGCCGACCTGAAGGATGCCATCATCAAAGGCTACTATGGAGAAGGTGGCTATCAGGCCATAGAGCGTGTTGAGGCCAACCCTTCACAGCCTGCTGCCTGCTATAGCCTCACAGGCCGCAGGCTCTCAGCTCCACAACGTGGGTTAAACATCATCCGTGAGAAAGACGGAAAGGTGAGGAAAGTCTACATGAATCCCTGATGACGCAGGGCTTCGAGCAGGCCCTGGCTCATGGCTTCGTTGTCGCTGCGTGTGTAGCGAATATCGGTGAAGACCTGAGCCAGGGTCTGTTTGTTGTTGATTTCGACGAAGTGCTGGTTTTCGGGCAGGCTCTCCTTGTAGGCATAGAACTGGTCGATGCTCTCCGGCGTATAGTCCTTATAGGTTTCGTTGTGGATAAAGGCCTTCAGCGGCAGACGGTCGCTCTGCGGCGGATTCTCGTCAGGCCATCCTATGGTGAGCGTGGCCACGGGCATCACCAGCTTGGGCAGGCCGAGGACCTCGATGATGCGCATGGGCTGGTAGAGTGTAGTGCCAAGAAAGCAATAGCCCAGGCCCTTCTCGTCAAGACGGCAACAGAGCGTCTGCGTGTAGAGCAGCGCATCAGTGGCCGCATTGAGGAACGAGAGGAAGTTGTCGTAGCCCGGCTCGGCCTGACGGCAGCGTGCCCACTGCGAGGTGCGGTTGAAGTCGGCGCAAACGGTAAGCACCACAGGAGCCTGTGTCACCATCGGCTGGTTGAAGTGTGCAGGGGCCAGCTGCTCTTTCATCTCCTGCGAGCGGGTAATAACCACGCTGTAGAGCTGCAGGTTGCCCATTGTCTGGGTACGTGTAGCCTCATCGATGAGACGGCCCAGCAGACCACCGTCGACAGGTCGGTCGCTATATCGGCGGATAGTGCGCCTTGTGCGTAAGTTTTTCATAGTAAAGAGAGAGTTATCTGATGATGGTTTTACCGCTCTGGCGTGTAACGTCGTTACGGCGAATGTAGATGCCCGGAGTGAGACCGTCCTTGCTGGTGCCTACAAAGCGGCCAGTAAGGGTATAATAGGCACAGCGTTCAGCGTCGGTCTTGCTTTCGGCAATGCCCGTCTGCTGCCGGTTGTCATTTCTGAAACGGAACGACATGGCACCGTCGGTTTGGCGTTTAATGTCCAGCAGGCTCTTGCGCATCCGCTTCGTGCCGTCGGGGCCCTCATGGTAGAGGTTGGCAACGGGTTTCGAGTTGGCAGTCAGCGAGTCGTTCTTCTGGTAAGGATAGGCGTCACCAGAGCTGGACACATAGAAGTCCTTTCCCTTGTTGTTGGCATGGAAGATGGTGCAGCGCTGATGGTTGTTCAAGGGCAGTCCATCGCTGGTGTCGGTATTGTTCGAGTTCACCAGGTTGTTCTCCCAGATGTCGCGGTCAAAGTCCACGTGCAGCACGAGCATTCCCTTGCCGGGCAGCTCCGTGTCCCAGCCATGCTGTTGGCGGTTTTCAACAAGGTAGTATTCGTCAGGATAGGCATCGTTGCGTATCATGTACGCTACGGGGCTGTCTGACAGTGGCTGCATATCGTCGATGATGGTGTCATTGTCGAGTACGACGGGCTCCACCCATCCGCAGGTGTATTTCTCGAAACTGGTGAAACCTGCCGGGCAGAAGCTGTTGCCGTTATAAGAGCCGCCGTCCATAGGCGACCATGTGCCCATTCCGAAGTTATAGCCCGTGGTGTCGTACATGTCGGGCAGTCCTAAGCAGTGTGCGAACTCGTGACAGATGATGCCGATGCCCTCGATGCCCGAGTAGCCTCGCTCGTTGGTAACAGCGTATGTGTTGATGATAACGCTGTCAAGCATCAGCGTCTGGCCGTAGTCACTGTCGCTCAACTCCCATTCGTGCGGCCAGATAGTGCTGGAGTTACCACCGTCAGCCTGTCCTTTGCCTGCGTAGACACACAACACCTGGTCTACGATTCCGTCGCCGTCCCAGTCATAGTTGCGGAAGTCCACATAGTCATCGACGGCCATGCAGACCTCGGCCACCATCTCACCCGGACGAACATCGTTGCCTTCTCCGCCCTCGTCTTTGCCGTAATACTGGTAGGTGTTAGGCATCACTACCGGCCCTACCACGTCGAAATTGAGGTTGAACAGCCCGTAGGACTGCTCGCGAAAGTAGTCGCTCACGGAGCCGCGAAACTGGCCCTTGCTGAAGCCAGGCTCGTTCAGCACGCGGGTATAGAGAAGCGAATCATTGCTATTCTGAAACGACATATTGCTGAATTCCACGAGGATGACGATGCCCTTCTTTTCGCCTGTGTGATGTGCAAAGTCGCCGATGGTGTTGCGGTGCTGGCGCATTTGGCGGCTGGCTGCCACCTTCGTGCGTCGGCTCATGGCTTTAGCACGCAGACGGCTCATGTCGGCAGGCACAAACGTGCCGTCCACCTCCGAGAGGCATTGGCCGTCATCCGTCTGCCAGTAGTGCATGTGCTCGTCGCCCATCAGTTGGGCCGTCACGGTCTTTCCGTTCAGAGTAAGTGTTTTCCACATGCCTTTGCGTGCAGGAATAGCGTTCATCGTCATCACAACGAAAAGCAAAGACATCAAGACAATAATTCGTTTCATTTGTACCATTCTCACTAAATTGCGTGCAAAAGTACAATTTTTTTCCCAAAAAACGCCCCAGAATCCCATTTTTTCGTAACTTTGCGACGAAAACCTATTACGACAATGAAGAGAGTATTTTATTTTTGTTTGCTAGCCGCCGGGCTGTTGCTCGCGGAACAGGCAAATGCATGGAAGGGTACGTCGCCTAATGGGATGTTGACCATGGAGGTGAGCAACGGACACCTGAAACTGAACTATGCCTCCAAACAGGTGATGGACATCGTAATTGACCAGCGGTCTACTACACCTCGACAGGTGACGCCACGCCATATCAGCGAGGAGTACACAATGGTGGGCGGCAAGCGCCTGCACTGCACTAACGAGGGCAATGAGTACCGCACAGGCGGCATGGTCATCCGTCTCTACAACGACGGACTCGCCTTCAGGTACGAAAACAACAGACCTTTCACAGACGGCAAGGAACCCACCGCCTACATCATCCCTGAAGGCACGAAGCGCTGGATGCAACAGTGGAGCGACGGCTATGAGGGTTTCTTCCCGATGACGACCACGGCCAACGTGAAGACGTTGGGCGGTTTCGGCGGCTCTATGGAACAAAAGGAAACCAACACCCACTGGGGCTATCCGCTGCTGGTAGAGGCCTCCGACGGAATGTTTGCGCTCATCACCGAGGCGAACATCGAGTATGGACAGAGCGCCTCATCTTTATTTAATGAGGGCGAAGCCTTCCGCGTGGTGCAGGATAAGCGCGACGAGCAAGGTAAGCCCTGGCCTGGTCACACGCCTTGGCGCGTGGTCATCGTAGGTACACTGGCCGAGGTGGTGCAGTCGACCTTAGTCACCGACGTAAGCAGTGCCTCGAAGATTGCCGACACCAACTGGATCAAACCTGGCGTGGTGTCGTGGATCTACTGGGCCTACAACCATGGTTCCAACGACTTCAACATCATCAAGAAATATGTGGACATGGCCGTCACACTGGGCCTGCCCTACGTGCTCATCGATGCCGAGTGGGACGAGATGGACAAGGTGGCCACCAACGAGGGCAAGACCATCGAGGATGCCGTGGTCTACGCCAATGCCAAGGGTATAAAACCGCTCATCTGGTACAACTCGTCAATAGGCTGGATCAATGGTGCTCCTGGTCCGAAGTTCCGCCTGAACAAGCCCGAAGACCGCGAGAAGGAGTTTGCATGGTGCGAGAAGATTGGCGTGGCCGGCGTAAAGATCGACTTCTTCAGTGGCGACACGCAACAGAACATGGACTACTGTCAGGATCTTTTGGAGAGTGCCGCCCGTCATCACCTGCTGGTGAACTTCCACGGTGCCACCATCCCCCGCGGATGGCAGCGCACCTGGCCCAACCTGATGTCGACGGAGGGCGTCTACGGCGCCGAGTGGTACAACAATGTGCCGCACTTCACGAAGAAGGCAGCAGCACATAACGCTACCCTACCCTTCACCCGCAACGTCGTCGGCCCGATGGACTACACTCCTTGCGCCTTCAGCGACTCGCAACATCCGCATATCACCTCGCACGCCCACGAGCTGGCGCTGACGGTGCTCTTTGAGAGTACGCTGCAGCATCTGGCCGACCGTCCTGAGAGCTTCCTCGCACAGCCCGCTATGGTACGGCATTTCCTTGGCCATCTGCCCAGCGTATGGGATGAGACACGACTCGTGAGCGGCTATCCTGCCGACCACGCCGTCATTGCACGCCGCTGCGGCACCACATGGTATGTGGCAGGCATCAATGGCACCGATGCTGAGAAGACTGTCACACTCGACCTCAACTTCATCAAGGGTAAGCGCATCACCAGCTTCGCCGACAGCGGTAATGCTGACGAGCCCTGGAACATCTCTCTGCCCAATGCCCTGCCTGCATCCGTCAAGATGCAACCACGTGGGGGATTCGTCTTCGTTATCAGATAATCGTTATTTCAACATTACGTTATCACTTTATTACGACAAAAAAATAACAACCATGAAACTAAAAACAATTCTTCTTGCCATGACTGCAACTACAATGGCCGCTGTGGTCCAGGCCCAGACGGCACCGCAACTGAAAGCCGACAACATCGACGAAGTGATAAAGGCGATGACCCTTGAGGAAAAGGCCAAGCTTTTAGTAGGCGGCGCCAACAATTTCTTTGGCCCTAATGCCGTAGTGGGCGGCGAGGCCGACCTTGTGGCTGGAGCTGCCGGCACATCGCCTGCCATTCCCCGCCTCGGCATCCCTGCCACCGTGCTCACCGACGGCCCTGCCGGCGTGCGCATCGACCCCACGCGTAAAGGCACAGACAAGACCTACTATGCCACAGCCTTCCCCATCGGATCCTGTCTGGCTTCCACATGGAACACGGATTTGGTGAGAGAGGTGGGACAGGCCATCGGCAACGAGACCAAGGAATACCGCTGCGACGTCATCCTCGGCCCTGGCATGAATCTGCACCGCAATCCGCTCTGCGGACGCAACTTCGAGTATTATTCCGAAGACCCGCTGCTGACGGGAAAGATTGCCGCCGCCTACATCAAAGGCGTACAGCAAGAGGGGGTCGGCGTCAGCGCCAAGCACTTCGCCGTCAACTCACAGGAGACCGACCGCACCAGCGTTGACGAGCGCGTCAGTCAGCGTGCTGCCCGTGAGCTTTATCTGCGTGGCTTCGAGATTGCCGTCCGTGAGAGCGATCCTTGGACCATCATGGCGTCCTATAACCAGATCAACGGCCAATATTCGATGGGCAACCACGACCTGCTGACGAAGATTCTGCGCGAGGACTGGGGCTACAAGGGCATCGTGATGACTGACTGGATTGGCATACGCGAAGGCTTGCCTACCATCAGCGAGGTGCACGCCGGCAATGACCTCATGGAGCCGGGCCAGCCCAAGCAGGTGGAAGAAATCATTGACGGTGTGAAGAGCGGCAAACTCGACATCGCCGACGTTGACCGCAACGTGCGCCGCATGTTGGAATACATCGTGAAGACGCCCAGCTTCCGCAAGTATCCGGCCAGCAACGCCCCCGACTTCAAGGCTCACGCCGCTATCACCCGGCAGAGCGCCTGCGAGGGCATCGTACTGCTGAAGAACAACGGATGTCTGCCTCTTCAAACTGAAAGTAATCCCTCGCCTCACACCTCTCACCCCTCACCCCTAATCAAAACCGTCGCCCTCTTCGGCGAAAATTCCTACGACTTCCTCTCAGGCGGCACGGGCTCAGGCTGTGTGCATCCGCCCTACGTCGTCGACATGCTACAAGGTTTGCAGAACGTAGGCATCCAGTCGTCACCTGTTCTCACCGACGTCTACCGCAAGTACATCGAGTTTGCCAAAGTCAAGTTCCAGGCTGAGCGCCATCCGGCCAAGTGGTATCAACTGGAAATGTTCGGACAGCAGAAATATCCGGAGATTGGCATCGACCCCATCTGTATCAACAATGAGGTGAAGAAAGCTGACGCTGCCATCATCACCATCGGCCGTCAGGCAGGTGAGGGCATCGACCGCGACGTAGAGACAGAGTTCAACCTCATACCTGAGGAGCGTGCGCTCATCATGGATGTCTGCAACGCGTTCCATGCCGAAGGCAAGCCTGTCATCGTCATCATCAACTCGGGTAGCGTCATTGAGACCGCCTCTTGGAGCGGCTATCCCGACGCCATCCTTTGCGCCTGGCAGCCGGGTATGGAGGGCGGTAACAGCGTAGCCGACATCCTGACGGGCAAGGTGAATCCCTCGGGCCGACTGACGATGACATGGCCTATCGCAGCCACCGACCATCCGTCGACTAAGAATTTCCCTGGCAACATCGATTTCTATTCCTTCAAAGAGATGGCCGCAGGCAAGCGTCCCATCCCCGGCCACACCTACACCAACCACGAAGAGGACATCTACGTGGGCTACCGCTATTTCGACACCTTCCAGAAGGACGTGGCCTATCCTTTCGGCTACGGTCTGAGCTACACCACCTTTAGCTTTGAGAATGTAAAGGTGAAAGAATTGAAAGATGAAAGAATTGAAGTGTCGGTAACGGTGAAGAACACGGGTAACGTCAGCGGCAAGGAGGTGGCACAGGTCTATGTCAGCGCCCCCGACGGTCGGCTTGAGAAACCCGCAAAAGAACTGAAAGGTTTTGCCAAGACACGCGAACTGCAGCCTGGCGAGAGCCAGCGCCTGACCATGCAAATCTCGAAGCGCGAGCTGGCATCGTTTGACGAGGCGAACTCACAATGGCTGGCAGAAGGTGGCACATACACGTTCCTTGTCGGCGCCAATATCGAAGACATCCGCTGTCAGACAACCATCAAGCTGTCAGCCTTCACCGAAGCCGTAAACAACGCCCTTGCACCAACCGCAAAGCTGGAGTTACTAAGACAGAAGTAAGTATAGCTAAAAGGAAGGTGCCATTACCTTCCTACCTTCCTTGATATATACTATACCCCTATGGAGCGGCTCGCCATCGGCGAGCCGTTTTCCTTGGAGGTCATAGGAAAGGCCAGCGGCTGCCTGTGTGGCCTGTACCGGCTGTATGGCAGCAGAGCCCTCTTCGCTCACCAGCAGGCGCACGTTGTCGATATACATCAAGGTATTGTCGGCAGCGCCCTTGCCCGCAGAGGTCTTGTAGCCCAACGAGATGACAGCTGTGGGCTGTGTCTCGCTGACGGTGAAGTCGAAGCAAAGCTGCTGCCAGGAGTTTTTTTCCGTAGGATAGCGGAAGTCGTTGGAGCCATAAGCAACTCCTGTCAGCGACGTACAGGTATTGCCGCCCGACGTAGTGACCACGGAGCCGTTGTTGGCCGTCTGGTTCGGACATTCATAGCGCACGTCCATCAGCACCCTGTATTTACCGGCAGGCAATGTCAGGCTCTTCCTGATGGCGTTGCTGCCAGAATCCCATGAGTTCAGCACGGTAAGCACACGGTCGCCACAGGCAGCATCACTGATAGGACGTGAGCAGCGGGCCGCATAGTTGCCCACATTGGAAGGACTGACGCAATACTGGGTCTGGCTGTAGGGCATGGAGTACATACGGCAGAAATTGGAGCCAACGCTCAGCTGGTTGGCTGCCGTCCAGTCCCTCACCGGCAAGATGTTGGGCCATTTGGCATTGGCCGCAGCCACGGTGTTGACGTAGCAGGGGTTGTAGGTAACACCGTTGACGGTGACGTTGCCGTCGGCCTTACCGTAGGTCTCGTCCAACTCAAAAGAAGCATTGGCGAGATAAGATTCGGTGATGTCCTTATAGCCATGCGTCAGGATGTCGGCACTGTCGTCGGGAAAGGCCTCGACATCGGTCACGATGAGGCCTTCGTCAGTCAGCATCACCTTTTTCACAGTCTGATTCAGCGTTATCTTCTCCTCCAACATACCAGCCTTGACAATGATATGGTTTTGCCCCTTTATCAGGTTCAGCAGATAGATGACACGGTCGTCGGCGGCATCCTGCATGGCCTCAATGCCACTGCCGTCGATAAAGAAGCGCACGACGTTAACCACACTGTGGTTTTCCTCTGCTACGAAGTCTGCGCTGGCCCCTTTCCCGCTGATTTCAGTACGCGCGGAGAAGACGGGAGCGCCCATCGCCGTGGTTACATCGGCCAACGCGCACGGACGGTCTGCAGTGAAATTAGAGAGCAGCAAATAGGCCGTATTGTCAGGATCGAAGGCAATCATCCCCTTCCATCCCTCCTGTGTTGAAAGCTGGCAGTTGAGAGTGGAGAGCTGCTGAGTAGTGGCAGCGTCGACATTACTATAATAGACGACGCTACGGCTGTCTACCAAATCTCCTGCTTGCACGTTGCGGCTCTGGTCATTGTAGAAAGCATAGAAGCGTGCCGTGAGCACCGAGTTGTTGTTGGCCCTTTCGCCGAAGGCCATGGTGGTCGTATGTTGGTCAGAGAGCGGCGAATGGCAAGCTACAATGCCCAACTGATTGTCGATGTTCACCCAGTCGCCTGAGAGTTTGGTCAAGGTTGCGCCATTGAGCTGTCGCTCGCCATCGGCAGTGTAGAAGGTGCGCTGGGTGGCAGTGAAGTCGTCGACGCTGATGGCCATCAGTCCACCTTTTTCGCGGGAAATGGTGGCGGCGCTGCTTGCCCGGACATCATCTAAATAGACAACGGCGTTGCCAGGCGTGCTATAGATGGCGAAGCGGTTGTCCAGCGTGCCGTCGTTGGTTGCCAGCTCACCGTTCATGGCAAAGGCGTTGTCCTTCATCTGATAGATGCCGTTCACCACTGGCGTGGCGTTGGTGCCCTTCCCGCCAACCTCATACCAGCCGATGAAATTACCCGTATTGTTGGCACGGAACGGCACAATAAGATTAAAGAGGTGAGAGGCGGAAGGTGAGAGGTGGGAAGAAATGTGCGGGGCCATGTAGCCCGTGTAACTCTTCAGGCCGTTGCTCCACGAGAAGCATGTGAAGCGCTCTGGAGTGGAGGCGCGGACAATGTTCTGCGAAGTGAAGACCTTGGCAGCACTGTATTGGCTGCAGAAGTCGTCCCATGAGGTGGCGGCCATGTCGGCAGTGGACAGCATCTCGTGCATCAGCCACGTCATCATCACGCGGTGAGCCTCAACGCCCATACGGCGTGCGCCGACGTCAGCACGCAGTAGCCACGAGCCGTCGTCAGTAGTTGTCTGCCTGGCCTTGATCATCTGATAGGCCAGATTCTCGAGCATCAGGGCGTGCGGATCGCGCAGGAAGCAGGCGTTAGTGCTGTAGCTCGTAATCTGGTCGTAGAGGAACAGGCTCCAGTCGTTGCCGTTAGGCATCGCCAGCTCGCCGTCGGCCAATGCCAGCCAATAGAGCACCTCCTGCATCACTTTGTCGTTGTTGTGCATCAAGGCATTGGTCTTCCATTTCTCCTCGCCATAAAGCCCGTTCTGGAAAAGCTTGAGCGCCAAGGCGGCCTCGCCCAGCTCCTGGATGACCACATTCTGGTAGCTGGTGTGGAAATAGTTATGATTCTGCAGCGTAAAGTCGTCATAGAGGTTAGCACCTCGGTAGAGATCCTTCACGGTTTTCTGGTCGTATGCCGGATCGACGACAGTCCTGTCGTTGGCATCGTCCTTTTGCGAATAGCTGTTGATGGCGAACTCACGCAGGCGCTGATACCACTTCGGTGCCAGGGCATCGTTTGGGAAGAGACCTAAAGTGGCGGCCAGCACATCAGCCTCCCATCCGTTCTCCTCAGCCTTGGTGTCGCCGGCATAGCCTGTGGGGATGCTGCGCTGCAACTCGTAATTACATTCGGCCTTCAGCAGCTTGTAGATGTAGTTCTTCTGCGTATCGCTAAGCTTGTCCCACTGGAAGAAGGCGCTGTAGGCCACCGACATGGCCCATAGCGAGCTTTCCCATACAGCATCGCTGTTCGACGTGGAGCCCCAGTAGTTGTTCCCCGCACACACCTTCAGCTTGTTGGCCTTATGGGTGCTATAGGCGAAGACAAGACTTTTCATGGCCATCTGCTCGATATCGGTCCAGGCAACACCTGCGGGCAGCACGACCCTGTCCTTTCCGTATTTGGCAAGGAAGGCACAGATCATCGACAAGTCGGCATTGGGCCTGACGCCCTTCTCGTCGTTGGCCATGGTGTTCTCGCCACGGAAGCATCCGCACGTCTCGCCCACGCTATTAGGCGCCACACAGTCCTGAAAGTCGTTCTTCATGTAGACGGCAAAGTTGGCAAGCATCTGCAGCAAGTCCGCCTTCATCTGCGGCTCAGCCACAAAGTCGGCAGTAACGGTGCCCTCAGTGGGACTGACGTTAGCAGAATGGCCGTCTGCGCCAAAAGCGCTGGCAGCTAACAGCCACACGACTGTAAAAACAAGGGAAATACGCTTCTTCATAGGGGTTCAGTTGCTATGGTGGTCAAATTTTGTCGAGGGCCTGACGGATGTCGTCGAGGATATCTTCCACGTCCTCAATACCTACAGACAGGCGGATGAGGTCAGGAGCGACGCCAGCCTGGCGCAACTGCTCATCAGAGAGCTGGCGGTGCGTGTGACTGGCAGGATGGAGCACACAGCTGCGGGCATCGGCCACATGTGTCACAATGTTTATCATCTGCAAGCTATCCATCCATTTGATGGCGGTTTCGCGCGTGCCCTTCAGACCGAAGGCGATGACACCGCAGGAGCCGTTGGGCAGGTATTTTTGGGCACGGGCATAGTTGGCGTCGTCCTTCAGGCCACAGTAGTGCACCCATGCCACCTTCGTACTGTCATGCAGGAACTCAGCCACGCGCTGTGCGTTCCTGCAGTGCTGGGCCATGCGCAGATGCAGCGTCTGCAAGCCCAGGTTCAGCAGGAAGGAATTCTGCGGGGCAGGCACGGAGCCGAGGTCACGCATCAACTGCGCCACAAGCTTCGTGGTGTAGCCCATCTTGCCAAAGGCTTTCACGTAGGTCAGGCCATGATACGACTCGTCGGGCGTGCAAAGGCCGGGGAATTTATCAGCATGGGCAAGCCAGTCGAAATGGCCGCTGTCCACTACGGCGCCGCCCACCTGCGTAGCCATTCCGTCCATATATTTCGTGGTGCTGTGCGTCACGATGTCGGCCCCCCACTCAAAGGGGCGGCAGTTGACGGGCGTAGCAAAGGTATTGTCGACGATGAGTGGCACGCCGTTCCTGTGGGCGATGCGGGCAAAGCGCTCAATGTCGAGCACGGCGCAGCCAGGGTTGGATATGGTCTCGCCGAAGAGCAGCTTCGTGTTGGGGCGGAAGGCAGCCTGCAGCTCCTCCTCCGAGGCGTCGGGCGACACGAAAGTGCTGTCTATGCCCAGCTTCTTCAACGTAACGCCGAAGAGGTTGTACGTGCCGCCGTATATCTCATTCGAGGTGACGATGTGGTCACCGGCTTCGCAGATGTTGAACACGGCGTAGAAGTTGGCTGCCTGCCCCGACGAGGTGAGGACGCACCCCACCCCACCCTCCAGGGCGGCTATCTTAGCAGCCACGGCATCATTGGTGGGATTCTGCAGGCGGGTGTAGAAATAGCCCTCCTTCTCCAAGTCGAAGAGTCGGGCCATCTCGTCGGAGTCATCGTACTTAAAAGTGGTCGACTGGATGATAGGCAGCTCAATGGGCTCGCCGTTCCTGGCCTCATAGCCTGCGTGCACGCAGAGCGAGCCTGTTCTCAAATTCTTTTCCATGATTTCTATCGTTTCTTTGGATTTTGGGTGCAAAGTTACTAATTTTTCTTTTTCCCACCGCCAGACAACAAAGTTTTTTGCATGTGACATGTCTAAACCGCGACGCGGTTCAGACAAATGCTACTACGAAATCCATCATAACAGCAGGGGGGGGGAGTCAGAAAGGGGATGCGAGGTCAAACAACCTCAATAGCACAGCATACTGGCAGGCTTTTGCCTCAAGTGGAAGGGGATAGGCGCGCGACGAGCTGGGCATACGGTAGAAGGAGATGGACCGCCCGCCGTACTGGAAGGTGACACTGGTGCCAACAGCAGGCTGGCTGACGCCGAAGTGGAGCGCCAGCAGCTCAGCAGCCTTCTGCCCAGTGGCCGCAATGGCGGTGCACAGGGGCAAGCGTGCCAGCAGGGCGGCAATATCGGTGGCCGCCACTACTTCCAAGTCCTTGTCGCTGGCAGTATTGCGCGTGCGCACAACGGAAACGGCCGTATCGTAGAGAGCAATGCCTTTCTCTGTAAGAAAGCTTACGATGTCTTCTTGGCGGAAGCATTTGTTCTCTACGTCAACAAAATGATTCTTGTCGGCAAAGCAGAGTAACCCCCAGATGCGCCACATGTCGTTGTTGAAGTTGGGGTAAAAGAAGTCCATGCACCACCGTTTCTTCGACGGCGGGAAGCTGCCCAGCATCAACAACCGCGCATGTGGCGGCAGGAAGGGTTCCAACGGATGTTGTTCGATGTCCAAGGGTTGTCGGACAGGGGTGTGCGACGATCAGTTGTAGGGCAGATAGCAGTTCTGCGTGGTGATGCCGGGGGCATTGTTCTGCAGCATACGACTGAGCCATGTGTCGCCGAAGGTGCCTCCATAGGTGCCTGCCTGATTCTTGTGACGGGCCAGACGGCAGAGGTCGGAGAAGCGTGTGCCCTCGAAAGCAAACTCCATGGCGTACTCGTCGCAGAGCAGGTCTTCCATCGCGTTGATATAGTCTTCCTTGGTGTAATTCTGCAGGCTGAGGCCGAACTTTCGGCTGATATCGGCTATCTTGGCATTGAGCACGGTGCTGTAACGGTAGGATGAATAGAGATCTTCCACTGCACCGGCTCCATGACCGTGGATGCCTACAAAAGCCTTGGTAACACCGTTTCTGAAGACATCGGAATTCGCCTGGGCAAGGAATGGCAGACGGGTGGTCAGCAACTCGTAGGACTCGGTCGTGAGATAATACTTGTCGTCGATGTGCGACTGCGTCATGTCAAGCACCTTGTTGCCGTCGGCGTCGATGGAGTCGTTGCCCTCTTCATCCTTCAGGTAGACCTCCAGGTAGCGATAGTTGGGCAGCTCGGAGTGCAGACCGTTCTTCAGTATGGCAAAGGCGGCATCGGGGTAGCCCATGCGGTTGATGGCCTCGGCCAGATGGAGCCAGACTGTGGTGTTGCGATAGAGATAGACATAGGCCGTGGAGGGCTTGTGGCAGTAGACGTAGGTGGAATCGGCTCCGTTGCCCCGACTGATGATTTGGGCACGTGAGTCGCCCAGAGGCTGGCTCTTCACAATCCAGTAGAAGGGCGCCACAGTGACTTGTTCTGTGTAGTAGTAATACTGTGAGCTGCGTGCAGAGTCGCAGTATGCCTGTGAGGGCACTATCTGAATGTCGTAAGTCTTCGGGCAGTTGAAACCGAACTGTACGCCGGTAGACACATCGCTGCTGTTGTCTGTGCCATAGTAGTTATAGCCGTAGGAGGCGGGAATGTCGGTTGTCTGCCCCATGGTGTAGTTGACGGCCATGGGGATATAGGAGATGACATCGCCAGGTGCGTAGCTGTGAGCGAATGAACTGAGCCATGTGGGCTGACCCTGGAAGATGGTTTTGTTCTTTCCCTCGTTGTAGTCGGCTGGCCAGTCGATGAAATCCTTGTAGATGGGGCTGTAGAAGCTATAGCTAGTGCTCATGGGGTCGGTATAGTTGACCGATATGTCGGATTTATTGACAAAACCGGCATAGCGCAGATACTGATAGAAGCATGTGGCGGCCTTCTCGTATTCGCCCAACTCGAGATAAAGGTCACCCAAGACCACGTTGAGCGGTATGAAGCACTTGCGCGGACTGATGAACTTTTCCTGCTCTCTTCCGCTGTTGTCTCTCCAGTTAAGAATACCTGCCGAGCGCGATGTCTGGTTGAAGGTGGGCACCGCAAGCTGCTCGTCGGTGTAGTGTGCCTTCAGCGTTTCCAGAAGTTGTGCCTCGCCAGCAAGGATGGCCTCACGGCTTGACGCATTGACGTTGGCATTGATCTGGGCAATGGTGGTGACTGGTTCGGTAACGTAGGGCACGGCACCGTACTGGCGCGAGAGCTGAAGATAGGCCCATGCGCGGAATGAGGCTACGGCGGCATACTCGTTGCATACTACGTTGCGCACGCCGGTCCTGAGCGTCGTGTCGCGATGGGCCAGATAGTAGTTGCAGTTGTTGATGACCTTGTAGTAGAGGTATACGCTGTCGTACTTGTTGGTAGCGTCGGCCGTGAATGATGCCAGCTCTCGCAGGTGTGTCGAAGCCTTGTCAGTGAGGCTCACGAGGTCGCCGCGCAGCTCGTTCTGATAGTAATACTGGTCGGCCAACTGCTGCATGGCCTGCATGATGCCATAGGCGTAGAACACAGAGTCGGTCTTCTGATCGAGCGACGGCTCGAAGAGCTGGCGCGAGCTGTCTGACTCAAGCATGTCGGAGCAGGAAATGAAGAATGAAGAATGAAGAATGAAGAATGCTGCGCCCAGCAACTTCATCGTCATACTCAGACTTCGTTTCCCCTTATTGATGATTGTTGTTCTCATAATTGAATTATTGTTATAACCACCTTGTGCGGTAGCAAATTCTTCATTCTTCATTCTTCACTCTTCATTTTAGAGGTATTGTTATAACCACCTTGTGCGGTAGCAAATTCTTCATTCTTCATTCTTCATTCTTCATTCTTCATTTTAGAGGTTAATCTTCACACCCATGGAGAAGATGCGTCCCTGGGCAATGTTGCCGCAGTCGATGCCCTGATAGAGCTGGCGGTTGCTGATGGAGAACTCAGGGTCGCTGCCCGTGTACTTGGTGAGAGTAAGAAGGTTGCTGCCCTCTGCCCACACCGAGATGCCCTGCAGCCACGAAAGCCACGATTGGGGAATGGGCACTTGATAGGAAAGCATGACGTTCTTCAGACGCAGGTAGGAACCGTCTTCAATCCAACGGTCGGAGAAGCGGTTGTTGCCCATCGGGTCGCCATAGCAGACGCGCGGCATGTCGGTGTGCTGACCCTCGTAGCGCCAGTGTGCGATTTCGGCCACCTGCTGGTTGTAGAGCGTGGCGCCGCTGTTGAGGATGGAGCGCTGGTAGTTGTACACATCGTTGCCCAGACTGTAGTTGAAGGTAGCTCCGAGCGTGAAGCGCTTCCAACTGAGGTTGAGGAAGATGTTGCCATAGATGTCGGGATTGGGGTCGCCGATGACAACTTTGTCGGCCTCGTCAATTTGTCCGGGAGCATACTCGCCGTCGGCATTGTAGGGGTTGATGTCCGTGAAGATGACGTCGCCAGCTGCGAAATACTGCTTGGTGCCCGTCTCGTCGACGATATAGAGGTTGGCGGCTGCAGCGTCGGCCGTAGTGGAGAAGACGCCGTCGGTCTTGTAGCCGTAGAACACACCTACGGGCTTGCCCACTGCCGTGAGGACATTGTCGGCACCGTAGATGGAAGACGTGAAGTCGCCGTTGGCCAAGGACTTCACCTCGTTCTTATAGTGGCCTATGGTAGCGCCCAGCTCCATGTGCCAGTCTTTCGTGGCAATGGGCTTGCCGCTGATGCCCACCTCAAAGCCGGTGTTCTGCACCTTGCCGTCGTTGGTCCAATAGTTGTTGATGCCGCCGATGGGGTTGTCGAAGCTCTTCAGGGCCAGCAGGTCGTTGGTGCGGTGGATGAAGTGGTCGACACGTGCACTGAGACGGTTATTGAGGAAGTGGCCCTGAAGGCCTACGTTAAGCTTCGACGTCGTCTCCCACTTGATTTCCTCGTTGCCTACATTGGTGAGCTGAATACCGATTTCCGTGTAGTTGTAGCGCACGGTGTTGAACGAGGTGCGGGCTGCATAGTTCGAGATGCCGTCGTTGCCGCTGATGTCATAGCCGGCATTCAGGCGCAAGTAGTCGATACCCGTCGTCTTGGGGAACCATTTCTCGTTGGTCAGCACCCAACCCAGCTGCACACTGGGGAAGAGGGCCCACTTGGTGCCAAAGGCCTTCACACCGCCGTCAGCATTGGAGCCGAAACGGCTGTTTGCCTCGGCCAGCAGCGAGACAGTGGCAAAGTAACGGTTCATATAGTTGTAGTCGCCAGAGGCGTACCACTGCATATTCTTCCACACGTCGTCGGCACCTTTCACCGTGGAATACACGTTGTTGCCTGAGGCGAGCTTCGGGTTCTTGTCGTCCTCCTGCTTCGTGGAGTATTGAGTGGCCAGATCGCTATTGTCGTAGGAGAAGTAATTGTAGCGGAAACCGCCCATGGCAGCCACGGTGTGGGCGCCTATCTTCTTGCTCCAGTCAATGTGTGTGTTGCTCAGGATGTTCTGCTCCTTGGAGAAGATGGATGCAGCCTTGGAATAGACCGTTCCGAGATTCTCGATGGCGAATGAGGGCAGACCGATGTTCGGACGGTAGTAGGCCTGCGAGTTGCGGTTGAGATAGTAGCTGAAATGCGAGGTCAGCTTCCAGTCGCGGCCAAACTCATAGGTGGGTGTGAGGCTCACGTTGAAGAACGTGTTTTCGTTGCGATTCTTGCGCTCACCCTTGCCGTTTGACATCAGCGCCAGCGGGTTGGCCTGCGAGTAGTTGCCGTTGTGCAAAGTGCTGTAGAGGTCGTCGGCATCGGCAAGGAGCGAGGTGAAGGCGTTGATGTTCTTGTTGTACTGATAAGGATTGAGCAACGGGCTCTTGATCTGTGCGAGGAAGGCAGGAGAAGTGATGATGCCTGCATTGAGGTCGGCAGGGATGCCCTCGTCGAAAAGATTCGTGTTCGAGCGCGAGAACGACATGTCGAACTTTGTCGTCAGGTTGTAGAGGATGTTAATATCGGTGTTGAAGCGCACATTGATGCGGTCGAAGCTGGTGCGCTTGACATTCTTCATGGTCTGGATATAGGCCACAGAAAGGTTGTACATGCCGATATCGTCACCACCCTGCACGTTGATGCTGTAGTTATGGGTCAGCGCCGTGCGGTAGACATGGTCACTCCATTGTGTGTCGTTGTGATAGGTATTGTAGTAGTAGCCATCCTTGGCATCATTGAGGAAGTTGAACTGCAACGGATTCGTGGAAGATCCGATGCGCTGCTGCACCTCGGGTATGGTGCCAAGCTGCTCAACGGCGTAGTTGCGATACTGCGCTGCATTCATCATCGTGGGGTAGTTTGGCGTGAAGGTCCAGCCCACGCCCAGCTTGGCGTCGATGCGTGTAGCCATCGAATGGCCGCGCTTGGTGTTGATGATGATGACACCATTGGCACCACGGGCGCCATAGAGGGCGGTGGCGTTCTTCAACACCGTCACCTTGTCGATGTCGTCGGGCGAAATGGTAGAGAGCATGTTGAAGATGTCGCCCTGGTGCAATGATTCTCTGTTGCGCTGCATGTCAAGCTCCACACCGTCAAGAATGACAAGGGGCTGGGCATTGGCATTGATAGAGCTGATGCCGCGGATGAACATGGCGGCGCCCTGCTCAAGATTGCCTGAATGCATGTTCATGCGGATGTCGCCACCAAGCCGTTCAGTCATTTCCTCATCGACGGAGAGACCATTGCCACGTGATACGAAGCTGTTGCGGGACGTTATCGTGGTGCCGTCCTCATACATGGGTAAGAAGGCATCGCTCAACAGGCTGATGTGCAGCTGCTGCCCGTCGTCGGCAACAATGGCCTTCTGCTGAGACAGATACTGCGGAGCCTGCACAAATAGCGAGGTAGTGAAGGTCGGCACTTTGATGGTGAACAGGCCCTGTTCGTCAGTCATGGCAACATAACGCTTGTCGTCAAGGGCCTGTACGCGGACACCTGCCAGAGGTGCCTTGGTGGCATCATCGACGACGACGCCTTGCACGGTGATGGTTGGATTGTTGTCGACAAGCGGAGTGCGCTTGGGAACTTTGATGGTCATGGGGGTATCCTCGTCCTCAAAGTCATCCTGCGCATAAGCAGCAGAGCCTGCAGTCAAGACAATGGCACAGAGAGAGAGTCTGAGACCCTGACGCTGTAGGAAATTATAGATCGTACTTTTCATCGTCGTCAATTATTCATTAGAAGAATTAGCCCAATAGTCGTTATACTCCTTCGGAATGAGGAATACGCCTGCCACACGCATCTGCTGGTCGTACTTCTTGCGGTTGGCAGAAGAAGTGTAGGACTTAGTGTGAATCATCATCAGGCTTGGATAGGCATCCAGTCCGTAGTAGCAGGCAGGGAATGTGAACTCACCGAGGTCGATGACGTTGACACGTCCCGGATCGCCTATACAGGTCAACGTGGCAGTGTTTTCGCCCTCGTCGGTCGTAATCTCAGCCGTTGCCTTGGCACCCTGCGGCAGCACGGTGAGCTGCTGCTTGTTGGATGCATCAGTCCAGCTCAGATAGAAACGCAGGTAATAGGGTTTCACGTCTGCATTGGGGTTGAGCACCTGCTCGGGAACAGTGACGACATAGATGTGGTAAGTACCTGAACAGACTCGTCCTCTGATGGAGCCGTCATCATTCCTTGAACCGAGTGCAAAGGCAAACTCTGGCCTACCAGTCGATCCGTCCACATCGGCGCTGTCCACGCCACAATAGGTAAAGAATTTCGACGTTGACGGGAAGAGCCACTGGTTAAACATGGGAGGGACTTTGCTGAAAAGCGAGTCGCGGCCAGCAAGGCTTTCCAACGGCACATTGTGTGTGGTTAGGCGGTTAACTTTCATCGTATGGTCAGGACTCGTCACTACGATAGGACGGAGATAGGTGTCCCAGGGATTGAAGGTCAGGGAGTCAATGGTGCGGGTCATGCCATTGCTCATTTCGTTAACGGCGACGGTATGCTCCAGCACTGTATTCACGTTCTGCAAATAACGTCCTGAGGTGGAGTACACAGAGTCGTCGGGCGTCAGCAAGCCTTTGCCAAAGAGGGGCTGGTTGAGCGGATAACTACCCGAGAACGTGAGGTTGCTGACAATGCTGCGGCACGTCAACGAGTCCTGGTCAGTAGTATTTGTCTCAGCAGCTTTGTCGGCCTTGGCATCAGTGGCTTTAATGGATGAGGCTACCG
>JAILAA010000134.1 GCA_024681875.1 Prevotella sp. | reverse complement strand
GCCGGACAGGTAATGTCAATAACGAGCGATGAGAGGCGCTTGTCGAAATCGCCTCCCATATAGCCCAGTTTGCCTGCAATGAATCCCACGATGACGATGGCAAAGAGCGTCACCATGACAACGATGTTCTCCATGTGCTGCTATTCGTGGCGGATGGCCTCGATGGGATCCATGTTGGCTGCCTTCTGTGCGGGGATGTAGCCGAAGAAGACGCCGAGGAACACGCAGACGAGGAACGACACGTAGATGCTCCATGCGGGCACGCTGCTGGGGATGCCGAAGGCAGGCACGGCAAACTCACTCGCCGTGCAGCCCACAAGGATGCCTAACAAACCTCCCGTCACACTGATCAGCACCGACTCGATGAGGAACTGCAAGGAGATGACAGGCCCCGTGGCACCTACGGCCATGCGCAGGCCAATCTCCTTGGTGCGCTCCGTCACGCTGACCAGCATGATGTTCATGATGCCGATGCCGGCAACGAGCAGCGAGAAGGCTGCGGCCACGACGAGGATGAGCGTCACGGTGTCCATCGTACTCGACATCGTCTCCATCATCTCAGCCTGCGAGCGGATATTGAAGTCGTCGGCAGCATCGCCTTTCAGCTTGTGGTTGTCGCGAAGGATCTGTGTCAGCTCCTCGATGGCGGCATCGCTCATCTCCTCAGTGACGGCCGAACAGACAATGCTCGAGAACCAGGTCTGCGCGGCGATACGCTTCATCACCGTGGTGTAGGGTGCAATCATCACGTTGTCCTGGTCCATGCCCCACGAGTTGTAGTCCTTCGACTTCAGCACGCCAATGACCTGCAGTGGAATGTTCTTGAAACGGATGGTCTTGCCAATAGGATCGACACCATCGCCGAAGAGTTCGGTCACGATGGTATGTCCGATGACAACCTTCTTCGCGGCTTTGTTGATATCCTCCTCATTGAAACACTCGCCTTCCTCGATGGTCCACAGGCGGATGTCGAGATACTCGGGGGCCTCGCCGTAAATGGTGGTCGTCGTGTTGTTATTACCGAAAATAACCTGTCCGCTGCTGGTTACTTCAGGCGAGACATTGGTGACGTATTTCTTCTCGCGCATGATACGCTCGTAATCGGCCATCTTCAGCGTCTGCATGGCCGACGGGTCCTGGCGCACGCCGCCGCGCATGTCGGCACCGGGGCGGATGGTCAGCAGGTTGGTGCCCATGGTGGAGAGCTCGGCGCGGATGCTCTCCTTAGAGCCTTGGCCGATGGCCATCATGATGATGACGGCAGCCACTCCGATGATGATGCCGAGCATCGACAGGAACGAGCGCATCTTGTTGCTCGATATAGCCCTGAGGCTGACTTTGAAAAGATTGAGTATATTCATAAGCCCTTAATCGTCTTGCATCTTCGGCAGCGCAGCCAAGGCTTCGGCTGCCGACTTGACGTTGGTGTTGATAGTGTCTTCGCGTATCTTGCCGTCGCGCAGGTTGATGTTGCGCGTGGCATATTCAGCAATCTCAGGGTTGTGGGTCACGAAAATGATGGTGTGTCCTTGACGATTCAACTCCTGGAAGAGGACGAGCATCTCGAAGCTGGTGCGCGTGTCGAGGTTACCCGTAGCCTCGTCGGCCAAGAGCACGGCGGGCTCGTTCACCAATGCACGGGCGATGGCCACGCGTTGCATCTGTCCGCCCGACATCTGGTTCGACTTGTGATTAAGCCTGTCGCCCAAGCCCACAGCCTGTAGGGCCTTTACGGCGGCCTCGCGACGCTGGCGCGCATTGTACTTCGAGTTGTACATCAGCGGCAGCTCAACGTTCTCCACAGCCGTTGTCTTCGCCAGCAGGTTGTAGTTCTGGAATACGAAGCCAATCTTCTGATTGCGCAAGTGGGCACGCTGCGTCTTCGACATGGTGCGCACGCTGATGCCGTCGAGGAAATAATCGCCGCTGGTGGGCGTGTCGAGACAGCCCAGCTGGTTGAGCAACGTCGACTTTCCCGAACCCGACGTACCCTGGATGGTGACGAACTCGCCCTCGTAAATCTTGAACGACACGCCGCGCAAGGCCTTCACCGTCTCGCTGCCCACCTGGAAGTAGCGCTTCACGTTCTGAAGCTCAATGACAACATGGCCCAGACCCACCCCCGGCCCCTCCCTGTGAGGGAGGGGAGAAGTTACTTTGTTATCGGAATTATTATTCATGAAAATAATGATCTATTTGGTTTAATACATTATCTATATCATATAGGACTTCTTCATTAGAGAAGCGGATGATGTGATACCCCATTTCTTCTAATTTCTCTTCTCTCAATTGGTCATCTTCTTTTTGGCGTGGCTCAGAGTGATAACCTCCGTCAACTTCAATAACAAGTCCACCATGACGAGAAACAAAATCCACAATGTAATCACCTATTACATGCTGCCTCAAAAAAGTTTCCCCCATCGCACCACCCCTAAGATATTCCTACAACACACTCTCAGCAAGTGTTGCGTTCTTCCGATTCTCGCGAGCAAACGCCTTTAGAATCTCATATCTGTCAGGTGAAGCCGTTTTAAAGCTCATCTATAGAGGTATTTTCTCCCCTCCCTACAGGGAGGGCAGGGGGTGGGTCTTTTACCTTCTTTGCTGTTGGTTTTGTCTATTATTATTTCCTCTTGGACGCGGCATGAAGGGATTGCTGGCCTGGTCGCCTTGGGGCTGTTCGCCGCCAATGATATTAAAGCCTGTCAGTACCTCGGTGCCGGCATCAACGCCACTCACGATTTCTGTCAGGATGCCGTTGGTCATGCCTGTTTGCACGGCGTGCGCCTTGAAGGTGTTGCCCTCCAGTGTCCACACTTTCGTGGGAGCCTCCACATCCTCAATCTTCTGACCTTCTGACAGGATAGCCTCGATGAGCATGAAGCGCAGGGCCTTGCTCTCCACGGCCAGCACGTCGTTCTTCTCCTGCGTGAAGATGGTGACGTTGGCGGTGAGGCCGGGTTTCAGCTTCAGGTCGTTGTTGGGTGCCGAGATGACCACCTCGTAGGTGACGACGTTGCTCTCGGTCGTGGCCTGCTGGCGCACCTGCGTGACGTTGCCCATAAATTGGTCATCGGGATAGGCGTCGACGGTGAACATCACGCGCTGGCCTTCCTTCACCCCGCCGATGTCGGCCTCGTCGATGTCGGCGATGACGCGCATGTCAGTCAGGTCCTGAGCGATGGTGAACAACTCAGGCGTATTGAACGAGGCGGCGACGGTCTGGCCCTCTTCCACGCTCTTCGACAGTACGATGCCGTCGATGGGGCTGGTGATGGTGGCATAGCCGAGGTTCGTCTGAGCCTTCTGCACGCTCTCGCGCGACGTGTTCACCTGCTCCTTGGCCTTGAGGTAGGAGAGCTTGGCCGTCTCGAAGTCGTTAGCGCTGACGAGGCCTTTATCAAACAGCGTCTTATAGCGCTCATAGTTGGCCAACTCGAAGTTCAGCGTGCTTTGCGCACTGGCCAGGTTGGCACGCGCGGTATTCAGCTCACTGGTAAGGTTGGTCCTGTCGAGCTCGGCAATGACCTGGCCTTTCTTCACTACACTGTTATAGTCGACGTAGAGGTGGCTGACGATGCCCGACACCTGTGTACCTACGGTGACGCTGGTTACAGGCTCTATGGTACCAGTAGCCGTGATGCTGCTTTGGATGTCGGTGCGTTCCACCTTGGTCTTGTCAAACTCCACCTTCTGCTCACTAGAGCTTTTGAAGAAGAGGAAATAGGCTGCCAAGATGGCGGCGATAACCACAATGGCGATGATGATTGTCTTTTTCATTTTCTATCTTTCAATTTTTCAATTTTTCAATTTTTCAACTTTTCAATTTTTCAAAGCACCGCTATAGAACCGCAGCATCTGTTGGTTTAACAATGTGAGGTACTTGGCCTGCAACTGGTTCTGTTGGGCCTGCAAGAGATTGTCCTTGCCATTCATCAGTTCGACGATGTTCTTCAGGCCCACATTGAACTGCTCCTGCAGGAGGTCGAAACTGGCCTGGCTGCTGGCCACCGAGGTGCTGGCGGCACGGAACTTCTGCTGGTTGGTGGTGGCATCGAGCCAGTAGCCCTCGATGGTCTGATAGAGCTGCTGCTGCTGGTCCTGCAGGTCGAGGACGGCCTGTTGCTGCTGGATGCGCGCCTTCGCCACGTTGGTCTTTGTCTGCTTGCCGTCGAAGATAGGAATGCTGAGCGATAGTCCGCCACTCATATTGACGTTGGTCTTCATCTGATTGCCCCAGCCGTTGTTCGACAGCGAGTTCGTGCTGGTCGACACGCCGCTGGTGAGGCTCAGCGTGGGAAGCCAGCCGGCCTTAGCAATGGCTATGTTTAGCTTGCTGCTCTCAATGCCGAGGCGGGCATTCTCAATCTCGGGACGCGAAGTCAGCGCCTGTTCATAAACTGTCTGCAGGGCAGGGATGTCGCTCAGTGCCTGTTCATTTAGCCCAACCCCGGTCTCTCCCCAAGGGAGGGGAGCATCTACGGCAATGTCGAAGTCGGCGTCCTGTGTCAGCTGCAGCAGTTGGCGCAACTGCAGCTTGTAGTTGGCCAACTGGCTTTCGGCCTCCACAATGCTGTACTCGTCGTTGGCCCGCTGGGCTGTGAGTTGAGCCAGGTCGGCCTGCGCCAGCAGACCAACTTCTACCATCTCACGGCCGCGCTCTTCGTTTTTCTTGCTGGTCTCCAGAGTAGAGCGGCTCACGCTGATAGCCTCGTTCAGGTAGAGGCACTGTACAAAGAGCTGGCAGATGCGCTCCTCGATGCTGTTGGCCTGCTCGGCTACATTCAGCTCCGACTGCTGTGCCGTCAGCTCACTCAGACGCACATTGTTGCGGTTGCGTCCGCCGTTCCACACTGTCCACGAGGCATTGAGGTTGTAGGAGCCGTTGTAGTAGCTTTTATCTACCTTTGAATTGACCTGCCCATTAGTAACAGTGGCCACTCCGTTGTCTTGCCAGGGGCGGTAGCCTATACTCTGGTTGGTAGAGGCGTTGATGGTGGGCAGTAGGGCTCCTTTCTGTGCTTTGACATCCTCTGCTGCCGATTGCTGTTGCAGACGGGTCTTCTGCAGGGTGATGTTGTTTTGCATGGCATAACTGATACAGTCGTCCAGCGTCCATTGCTTCTGTGCACTCAGCGGCAGAGCGGCGATGAACAGCAAGGCTACTGTCAGCAATTTCTTTCTATTCTTCATTCTTTTCGGGTTATGTGTCGGACTATTTGACGTTATTCTTATCAAATAGTTTAATTGGCAGCAAATTTACTAAACATTTATCACATTCCCGACAAAAAAGATGGAAAA
>JAILAA010000075.1 GCA_024681875.1 Prevotella sp. | reverse complement strand
GCGGTAAGCCGTGTCGGCCCACATGCGGATGGTGTTGGCATCGCCGATGTATCCGGGCACGATGAGCAGCGAGTAGTTGTTCTTCAGGCTCAGACGGTCGTAGTAGCGCTCCAGCTCGTCGCGGATGGCCAGTGTGTCCTCAGAGTCGTGATACTCCAGCTCCTCCTTGTTCACGTTCATCAGGGTGAGGCAGTCAATCTTGCCCTGTCCGGCGTTGGCGAAGAAGGAGTCGAGTGCGCGGTAGGTAATCTCCAGTTTGCGCACCTCGTCGTGTACGGTGAAGAGGTTGTTCTTCAGGTTCGTCTCGGTCTTGGCCAGCTTCTCCTTGCAGTTCTCGATGATCTCCATGGGGTCGGAAGCGCCATCCTCGAAGATGTCGACCCAGAGCTCGAGCTCGTTCTTCAGCTTCTTGCGAGCCTCTGCATAGGAAGCGTCGCCAAGGAAGATGTTCTTCACGGCCTTGCGGCGCGGATCCATGTTCTCAACGCCCTTGATGAGGCCCTTGAGCAGCTGGAAGCCGCCGAACTTGTCCAGTCCGCCGAGGCTGTCCTGCAAAAGTTGTCCCGGGTTTTCTATTTTCTCGCGAAGTTCGAGGGCCTGGCCCTGTTCTTCTTGTTTCAGTTCTTCTGCTGCCATAATATTCTATGGTTTAATGTTTTAACTTTTTAATTTTTAAATTTTTCAACTTTACTCAGCTGCTTCAATCTCAGCCAGGAGGGCCTTGAGGGCGTTCTTCAGGTTGCCTTTGGCTGCATCGTCCTTCAGGGCGTTGCGTAGGCTCTTGTTCTTCTCCAGTTGGCGGATGACGCTATTGTAGGCATCGATCTTGCCTTTGGCAGCGCTCATCAGTCCGCTGTTGGCGATAAGAGCATCGTCTTCGAAGTCCTTCACAGACTTGAAGTCGAAGTCCTCAAACACTGCGCCGCCTTCCTCGTTCTCGAGGGCGACATCCTTCTTTGAGGGCTGGTAGTGCTCAAAGACGTCCTTCATGCTCTTGGCCTTGAAACCTTCGCGGTCCTCATCCGACTGGGGAGCCTCGTCAGTGAACTGGTCAGCATAGAGAGCTCGGTTTTGCGGGAACTCGATGATGCCGTCTTGTGCTTCGACATCGAGCACTTTCGAAATAACAGTTTTTCTTGCCATAATTGTTTGGTTTTATTGGTTAATAAAAAATAGGGTTTTTGTTGAAAGGGGCCTCATTTGGTCAAAGGCCCCTATGGGTTATGCCTCAGCGGGAGCTTCCTCTTCGGCGGCCTTGGCCTTCTTGCCTTTCTTGGGCTTTTCTGGTGCCTCTGGTGCAGCAGGTGCCTCAGGAGTTTCCGGGGCCTCTACGGGTTCGGGCTTGGGCTGGGCAGGATTGCCTGGTACCGTTGTTTCCTCGCCGTCGGGGCTGTCAATATCCCACTGTATCTGCTTGTTCTCCTCATCGAACTTCATCGTGACGGTGTCGCCTGGCGTGATGGTGCCTGCGATGATGAGCTTCGACAACGGGCGGCGAATCTCCTTACGGATGATGCCGAGGATAGGACGTGCGCCGTAGTGGGCGTTGAAGCCTACGCTGGTGACATACTTACGGGCTGTGTCGTCGATGACCAGCTTGATGTTCTGCTCGTTGAGCGTCTTCAGCAGGTTCTTGATGTGGATGTCGAAGATGCGGTTGATCATCTCGGTGGTGATGGGCGAGAACGGCACAATCTCGGTGAGGCGGGCCAGGAACTCCGGACGGAAGTTGCCCTGCATCACCTCAAGGAGCTGGTCGTGTGTAGGCACCTTGCCTGCATCGAATGACTTGAAGATATAGTCTGATCCGATGTTTGACGTGAAGATGATGAGTGAGTTCGAGAAGTCGCCGACGCGTCCCAGACGGTCGTGCAGCTTACCTTCGTCGAGAATCTGCAGGAAGAGGTCGAAGACACTCTTGTGGGCCTTCTCAATCTCGTCGAACAGCACGACGGAATAGGGGTGCTGACGGATCTGGTTCACCAGCAGACCGCCCTCCTCATAGCCGACGTATCCCGGAGGTGCGCCGTAGAGCAGTGCTACAGAGTGCTCTTCCTTGTACTCCGACATGTCGAAGCGTAGCATGGCCGTCTCGTCGTCGAAGAGGAAGTTGGCCAGACTCTTGGCCAGCTCGGTCTTACCTGTACCCGTCGGGCCGAGGAAGAAGAACGAGCCCATGGGCTGTCCTTTCTTGTTCAAGCCTGAGCGGCTCTCGAAGATGGCGTCGAGGATGCTCTTGATGGCGTGTCCCTGGCCTACGACGCGCTGATGCAGAATCTGCTCGGCGTTGCCCAGCTTCTCGCGCTCCTCGCTCTGGATGTTACCCATAGGTATGCCGGTCATCTTGGCTACGACGTCGCGCACGGCGTCTTTCTCCAGCTTCTCGGCGATGGTGACGTTTGCACCTTCCTCTGCAAGGGCAGCCATTTCGTTGTTGATCTTTGTCGATGCCATGGCGCGGTCGAGCAGGTCGAGTGCCGATGACGGCAGACGGCGGTCCGGCATGTAGCGCTTAGCCAGACGGACGATTTCGGCAGGCACCTCGTCCTCGATGGGCATGTGATGGAAGTCCTCATAGCCCTTGCGTTTTGCCTGGATGATGGCGATGGCCTGTTCCTCGTTAGGCTCCTCCACGGTAATCTTCTCGAAGAAGCTGGTCAGCTCCTTGTCCTTCTCGATGTCCTTGGTGTAGCCGTCGACGGTAGATGTGATGACCACCTGCAACTGGTTCTTCGACAGCAGTTTCTTCAGGCCGGGCAGGATGCCGTTCAGTGTCGACTGCTTGTCCTCCACACGGTGGAAGTTCTCGACGACGAGCAGCGGCTGTGTCTGTGCCATCAGCTGTTCGGTGACCTGCTTGAAGCGGTCTTCAATCTCGCCCTTGTAGCTGACGCCCTGGCTGAGTGCGATTAGGTCGAGCTCGTAGGGCTGAAGGGCCTCAAGCGATGCGGCCACCTTTCCGGCGCGGATGCGCTGCAGGATGGCGTGGATGAGGCTGGTCTTGCCGACGCCAGTCTCGCCCACGATGAGCAGGTTGGCGCGGTCCTTACGTGCCAGCACCTCGGTCATCGAGCGCACTTCATCGTCGAAACCTACTACGTCCTCCTCGGGCAGCTCGGCCAGCATGTCGACAAAGAAACCGCTGTCGGCAGCTGCTGCGGCAGCCTTCGAGGCACCGCCGCCTGCTGAGATGGTGCCAGCGGCAGGCTTGACAGGAGCGCCGCTGCCTATCTGCTTCTTGATCTTGTCGGCAGAGATGGCCAGCGTCTTCAACTGCTCATACGAGAAGCCTACACCCGGGCTGACGAGGGCTGCCAAGAGGCAGGGACCGTCGATGGCGTCCAAACCGGCTTTCTCGGCGATGTCCTGAGCTTCCTTCACTACGTTCTGTGCGTCGTGCGACAGCTCGATGCCTTTCATGGGGTAGGGTGACTTCTCGCATTGCTTCATGCGCATGTCGGCCCAGTCCACCATGTAGTAGTAATCCTCGTCGAGGGTGTCCTCGATGTAGTTCACGAGCCCGGCACTTTTGTGCAGCAGCGCACGCAGCATGTGGGCAGGTTCAATCTTCGGCGACTTGTTGTCGGTGGCAAACGACTGTGCGATGTGCAGCAGGTCGAATGGAAGATTCGCTAAAAGTTCTGTGTACTTGTCCATTTAAATATGTTTATGGGTTAATAGTTGGTTGTTCTTGTTCTATACGGATTGCTAATTGATGGTTTCGAGGAAGGCAGTGGGCACATAGGCCGTAGCGACGCTGCACAGACCGTTGATGGTGACGATGACACGCTGCTGTCCGGCCACACGTGCCACGCGGCCCTCGACGCCGATGAATGGGCCGCCGATGACTCGCACGGTGTCGCCTCTCTTGAAGTGACACTGATCTGCGCTGACCATTCGGACGTGCTCGCTGTCGGTGCAGGTGGCCAGCATGAAGTTGTACATCTCATTACCAGGCACCACCAGTGGCGGATTCTTGCCGTTGTCGGTGTTAAAATGGTCATAGTAGTAGGTGAGATAGTCCAGCTGTGCCGTTGCCTTGACATATTCGTCGGCCTTCTCGCGTGTGGCGTAGATGAAGAGTATGTTGGGTACGAGCACTTCCTCTGTGCGTATCCGCTTCTCGTCTTTGACCTTGTATACCAGATGCATGGGCAGGTAAGTGTAAGTGCCATCCTCAACTATATAGTCATGTGCGCGGCGCTCGCGCCCGTATGATGCGCGCACCACATACCAGTTCTTGTTTGGGTCATGTGCATATTCCACCGACACCCCGGTCTTTGAACTGGCGGCCTTGGGGATGGTGCTGATGCCTTTCATGGCTGCGCTGATTCTTTCATTACGCTTATTCTCAGCACGTTGGGCTTTGATATCCACATTAGTCAATGTGCTCATATCTGCCTTTTACATTTCGAGGTTGATTCTGAAGAGTCAAAATCGGTACAAAGTTAACGAAAAAAAACAAAACAAAAGTGTTTTGGGGTATTTTTTTTTTAAAAATGAGTTATTTTTTATACAAAATGATATGTTTTTGTTATGTTGAAAGCAATTCGTCTTTTTCCCTAATCGCAATTAATTTTATGTTTCTGGGCGTAGTACACAAGTTTCAGGAAACATAAAATTCTCATTTGTATCAACGAAATTGCAGAAGAACCAAATGGTTTTCGGACTGCGCAAAAAAAGTTTCCTGCGGAGAAACCGTGATTTCTCTGCAGGAAACAGTAGTTTTCCCCATAGGAAACTTTGGGGACTATTCTTTGGCGGCGTTCTCCTGGTCGATGGCCTTGATCTTGTCCTTCACCAGCTGCATGTCGTCCTTCAGCTTCTGCATCTTGCGGTTCATCTCGTCGATGAGCGAGTTGCCCTTCTTCGAACTGGCGCTGAGGAAGCCGAGGTTGTTCTCGTAGGTCTGCACGTCCTGCTTCATCTGGTCGAGCTGGCGCACTAGGCGAGCACGCTCGCTGTCGAGAGCGCCTTCGCCACGCTCGGCCACCTGCTTCAGGTTGTCCTTGAACTTCGACAGGCGGCGGCGCTGTACGCTGATGTTCAGGTCTTTGTACAGTTTGTCTAATACCTCATGATATTCCTCGTAGAGCTTGTCCTTCTCCTTAAACGGTACATGGCCGATGGAGTTGTATTCCTCGACCAGCTGCTGCACCTGTGTCTGGATGTTGTCGCCACCCTCCTCGGCTACGGCCTTGATTTTGGCGATAACGTCACGCTTCTTCTGCAGGTTCTCGCGCTCTTCGCCGCGCTGGCCGGCGCCGGCAGCGTTGCGGGCCTCGAAGAACTTGTTGCAGGCACCGAGGAACTCCTCCCACAGCTGGTCGCCCAGCTTCTTGGGCACCATGCCGATGGTCTTCCATTCTTTCTGCAGGGCGATGAGCTTGTCGCCGGTAGAGCGCCATTCGGTGCTGTCCTGCAGGGCCTTGGCTTTTTCAATGAGAGCACGCTTCTTCTCGGCGTTCTCCTTATAGGTGTCCTTGACGGCACGGAAGTGCTCACCCTTGCTGGTGAAGAACGTGTCGCAGGCGGCGCGGAAACGCTCGAAAATCTTCACGTTCATTTTCTGCGGTGCAAAGCCGATGGTCTTCCATTCTGTCTGTAAGGCAATCATCTCCTGTGTATGGCGCTCCCAGTCGGCGCTGCCCTTGTTCTCCTCGGCCAGGATGGCTTCAGCTTTCTCGCAAAGGGCCGTCTTCTTCTGCAGGTTTTCTTCCTCGCGGGCACGCAGACCCTCGAAGTGCTGCTGGTGACGCTTGTTGATGACGGTGCTGGCGGCCTTGAAGCGCTGCCAAACCTCTTCACGCAGTTCTTTGCTCACGGGGCCTATCTCGCGATATTCCTGATGCAGCTTTTGCAGCTGGTGGAAGGCGCTGATGACGTCGCTTTCGTCGGCCAGCTTCTCGGCGGCCTCGCAGAGTTTCGTCTTGGCTTCAAGGTTCTTCTTGAAGTCCAGCTCACGGGCTTCGCTGTTCAGCTTCAGCAGGTCATAGAACTGCTCCACATAGAGCTGATAGTTGCGCCATAGCTCATTGGCTTTTTCTGCAGGCACTGCCTTGATGTCGCGCCACTCCTGCTGCAGGGCCTTGAATTCCTGGTATGTCTTGCTGGCCTCCTCGGGCGAGGTGACCATTCCCTTGATCTTCTCGATGATGGCGAGCTTCTTCTTCAGGTTTTCTTCCTTCTCAGCCTCCTGCTCGCGGAATAACTGCTGGCGACGCTCCTTGATGACGCCCATCTCAGCCTTGAAGGCTTCTTCGGCTTCGTCCGGTGTTATCTGGTAGGTCTCTGGGTCGCCGCCGCCCTCGATATATTCCTTGAGGCGGGCCTCGCGCTCGGCAATGTGCAATTTGTAGAAGACGGTCTTAAGGTATTCTACCTCATCCTTCTGAGGCATCTCCTCTCCGTGGGCCAGCTCTTTTACACGGTCAAGCACCTCGGCCTTTGTGGCGTAGGTCTTGGGAGCGGCTGGGGCTTCCGGAGCTTCTTCAGGGTTTTCTGAAATCTCCGGTGCTTCCGGGATTTCCGGGGTCTCCGGATCCTCCGAAACCACAGGAACAGCCTGTTCTTCAACTTTTTCTACTTTGTTTACTGTCTCTTCGACTGGCGAAGCATTGACGAGTGCGTTTTCTTGAGAGTCCATCATTTAACTGTTTTAAGTTACTGATTTTATTGAGTATGTTCACAATTCGGGACAAAAGTACGAAAAAGTTAGGAGTTGAGAGTTAAGGATTGTGATTTTTTTTACATGGCGTTATTTTTTTTTAACAGAACAATAAAAAATGCGCTCAAAGCTTTTGCCATCTCATTCGTTTGTCGTACCTTTGCACTCGCAAACACGGTGGTTTGGGCCCTTTGGAGCCCGATCAAAAGGGAAAGGGGTGTGAATCCCCTGCTGTCCCGCAGCTGTGAGTCGCCTTTGAACGGCGCAAGCATAACGTCACTGAGATTTTCGGGAAGACGCTTGCAGTCCGAGCGACGAGCCAGAAGACCTGCCACGGTGTGGATGTCCTGCATGAGCCTCTGGGGTTAGGAAGGCAGGCCACGATTCAAGCCTCGGACTATTATTAGCCACGGACTGATACGGATTTACACAGACATGAGTAGAAGATGGCTCATTGGTTGGTTATCGCTGGTTCTCTTCACCCAGACGCTATGGGGAGAAGAGTTGAAGGATTCAACTCTGAACACAGATGAAAAGAAGAACGCCTCGCTCCAGTCTGAGGCTGCCGCACCGTTTGACATAGTACCCGCGGCAAGCAGGCACCAGGAGCGAGGCCTCTTTGCCGACACGGCACAGACACTCAGCGAGGTGGAGGTGTATGGCAAGCGGCCCATCGCCACGTCGCAGACGTTGCGCGGCGCTGACCTCAGAGCTCTGTCCACCACATCCGTGGCCGATGCGCTGAAGTATTTCTCGGGCGTGCAAATCAAGGACTATGGCGGATTGGGCGGTTTGAAGACCGTCAACGTGCGCTCGATGGGCGCCCAGCATGTGGGTATCTACGTCGACGGCATCCGCATTACCAACGCGCAGAACGGCACCGTCGATCTGGGGAAGTTCTCTCTCTCTTCCTTGGAGACGGTGTCGCTCTACAACGCCAACAAGCTCGACAACTGCCAGTCGGCTTCGGAATACGCCTCTGGCGCCACTGTTTACCTCACAACGCGTCGGCCTACGAAAGACTCCTTGTCGGTGCAGCTGCGCCGTGCCTCGTTCTCTACCTATATGGCGAAGGTCAATGGCCAATGGTCAATGGCCAATGGCTTGCGTGGCTTCGTAGATGGTGAGTATTGCGATTCGCGTGGCGACTATCCTTTCCGTTATCATTCTGATTATGAGGATACCATAGGGCGCCGTGCCAACAGCGACATCCGTTACGGGCGCATCGAGGGGGCACTGTTCAAGGGAGGCTTCGCTACACATCTTTATTATTATGATTCTGAGCGCGGCTGCCCTGGCGGCATTGTCCGCCGTTTGAGCGACAAATATGTCAACGTGGGCCGTGAGTGGGACCGTGACTTCTTTGTGCAAGCCTCGTTCCAGCACGAGTTTCTGGGCCATCACCGTGTAAAAGCCAATGCGAAGTACACCAACGAATACCTGCGCTACTGCACTGACTACCCTGAGAACCAGAACACGGCGCGTGTCAACAACCACTATCGGCAGGAAGACGGATACGGCGCGCTCTGCTACGGTTATACGCCCTGGCCGTGGCTCTCGCTCTCAACCAGTTACGATGTCAGGTACAGTAAACTGCGTGCCGACCTCAAGCATTTTGACAACGTGTTCCGCCTGGACCAGAAAGAAGTGGTGGCGGCACAGATGAACCTGCATGGCGTGCAGGCCGCCGCGTCCATGCTGCACCAGCACTATCATGACTTTACCTTCACCCGAGTAGGCGCCGCTGACCCACTGGACCGCTGGACGCCAGCCATGTCAGTGGCCTATACGCTGTACGGCGTGACGATGCGTGCGTGGTACAAGAAGATATTCCGTGCCCCCACGCTCAACGACCTCTACTACACGCAGGTGGGCAACCGCAACCTCAAGCCAGAGTATACGAAGCAGTGGAACATCGGATTGGAATATCACTGGGCAAAAAGACAACATTCAACGTTCAATGGTCAACGTTCAATGGTCAACGGTCAATGGTCAATGGACCTTCAGGCCGACGTCTACCAGAACAAGATAGAGAACCGCATCGTTTGCCTGCCGCTGAAGGGCACCTACACTTGGACGATGTTGAACTACGGCTACACCTTCTGTCGAGGCCTCAATGCCACGGCACAGGGACATTACGACACGAAAGACTGGCGCTTCTCGCTGCTTACCTCGCTGACGTGGCAGAAAGACCTCAACCGCACTGACCCTGACGATGAGGACACCTACAACAAGCCCATCTGCTACTCACCGGAGCTGTCCTATACTCTGACAGGCGTAGCTGCATGGAAGGAGTTGTCGCTCACCGTTTCCTATATGCACGTAGGCGAGCGCATGTGGAGCTATGCCGACCCCGAGGACATTCTTGAACCCTATCAGAACATCGATGCGAAGCTCTCTTGCACATTGCCCAAATCTCTCACCTCTCACTTCTCACCTCTCACCTCTCTTGGCCTATGCCTCGAGGTCTGCGACGTGCTGGATGAGCAATACGAGCATATTCCCCGCTATCCCATGCCGGGTCGTAACTATAAACTCACCCTTACCATTGGATTATGACTAAACCAGCGGAATGAAAAACAATGCGCAGCCATTCCCCGCCCCTCAAGGGGAGGGGAATGGCTGCGCGCGATTCTAAAGAAAATGGTTCTCTTTGCATTATGAACTATGAAATGACTATGACAAGAATGAGGATATCTATTACATCTTTGCTGCTATTGCTGGCAGTTGGCCTTGCAGCACAGGAGAGGCTTATCCTGCTGAACGAGGGCATGTGGCAGGCCGACAACGGCCGCCTGACCTACTTCGAGAACGACCATGTGGTGAGCAATTCGTGGTTCCGTGACGTGAACAAGCAGAAGATCGGTGATACACCCAACGACATCATACAGGTGAACGACAACCTGATTGCCATTGCCGTCAACTGGTCAAACATCGTGCAGTTCATCACGCCAGAGGGCAAGGCTGTGGCCGCCACCGAGGACATACCCAACAACCGCAAGCTGTGCACCGACGGCCGCTACGTTTACGTCACCAGCTACGGTCATGAATGCCTGACTACCAGCGGCTTCAAGTATTTCGAGCGTGGCTTTGTGGCGAAGATCGATGTCACGACCTTCAAGACCGTGGCAGCCTGCGAAGTGGGCTATGAGCCAGAGGGCATCGCCCTCTATAAGGGCCGTCTCTTCGTGGCCAACACCGGCGGCTACGCCGCACAGGAAAACCATGATTATGAGACGACGGTGAGTATCGTCAATGCCGCCACGATGATGGTGGAGAAGACTGTAGACACAGGCGTGCCCAACCTCTTTGGAAAGATGTCGCAGAGCGGACGCTACCTGCTCGTCAACTCGCCCGGCGACTACTACAACATTCCCACCGCCAGCCTCGTCTTCGACTGCGAGGCGGCTCTCACTGGCGGAAACTGTTTTGTAAGGTTTGACGAGCCGGCTACCTACAACTGCACCACGCGCGATGGCAAATTTATGGCCGTCGGCTCCAGCTTCTCCTATATCACCGGCGACTATGAGTTTAGCTGCATGACCATCGACCCGCAGACGGTGATGGAGACACGTGGCGCCAGCGGCGTGACCAAGGCGCTGCCCGGCACGCTGAAGGCCAACTTCGAAAAGATGGCCCAGCCCTACGGCATCTATGTCAACCCCTATACCGGCTACGTCTATGGCACAGACGCCGGCTCCTTCGAAGGGGCCGGCTACCTCTATCAGTGGACGCCCGAAGGTCAGCTCCTCGGCAAATACAAGGTCTATGTCAACCCGGGCCACTTCCTTGCCCTGCCGCCCGATGGACAGCATTTCAATAGCATCAGCCAAATCGTCAATAGTAAATCCGTCAATAGTAATTCCTTTGATCTTCGTGGTATTCGCTGCAAGTATTTCCGTACTGGCAACCTTTTCATACGACAAGGGCACAAGAAAGTGATGAAAAAGTAATTGTCCGAAAAAATCCGGAGCCTTCGGACAAAAATCCGACCCGGTCGGACAAAAATCCGAAGCCTTCGGATTTTCGCGGACAAAATAAAAAATACGTTAACCCTTTAAATAATCATTAACATGAAGAAGTTTCTACTAAGTTTCATGGTGCTGGCACTGATGGCAGTGAGCAACGCCTTTGCCACGCAGGTTGAGGTGACCATGAACGCGAAAAGCAAACTCATTAAGTCGTTGGTGAACACTGCAACCAATGAGCCTGTTGAGGTGGGTAAGCCCACCAGCAACAAGTACATCTTTGACGCACCCGACGGCACCTATCTGCTGACGGCCACCGCAGCCGATGGCGAAACCGTGAGCGGCACCATCGAGCTGACCGTTGACGCCAGCCACACCACCTTCGCCATCTTCTCGCCCGAGATTCGCGTGAAGAACGCCGACTGGGTCTATGGCACCGACTACACTTTCAATCTGAAAGTGACAACCAAGGAGGGTGCCGTGGTGAACACCACTATGGGTGAGTACACCAGTGGCAACAAAATGTTCCTTGTGTTCAGCGGAAGCACCTACTACCTTGACCTCGTCCCTTCCGAGGCACGTCAGGCTGAGGGCTATCTTCCTGTCAACTACAGCGGCACGGTGACCAACAATCCCACTATTCAGGCCGAGGCTCCTATGAGTGCCGCCTATAGCATCACTGTGCCTGCCGAGGCCGCTCTTTTCCTTGGCACGAAGACTGCCCACTATGTAAAGTTCAAGGAGGTGGAAGCGCAGAACGTCACTACCGAGGGCGGTGCCAAGGTCTATACCTTTAAGTTGGCCGACAAGCAGCAGTACAACTACCGTGTCAGCCAGCCCGGCAAACTGACACACGCCGGCATCTTCACCATGAGCATCGACCCTGAGAAGCGTCCGGAGCTGGTCATCACCGATGCCGACCTCTCGGCCAAAGCCCCGAAGTTCATCGACCACGACGTCAACTCGAACAATGGCTACAACGTGGGCGACCTCTTCCTGAACATCAACCCCGCCGGCCATCTGCAGCTGGCTAACGTGGGCGACACCTACGATATCCTGCCCATGCGCAACTGGGAGCTCATCGACGGCATCACCAGCAACTACTTCATTGAGCCAGACTACCACTTCACCGTCGTCAGCCTGAACGGACAGGAGGACAACTCAGTAGTGAAGGTGGAGAACGAGCTGCTGACGGCTGTTGGAACGGGAACTGCCATCGTGCTTGTTACCTACGACGCCATTCATCTCGACCAATATAGCGGCGCCACCAGAAAGGACTTCGTGGGTGGCAGCGACTGGGGAGCCATCTGGCCCGAGAACACTGGTGTGTTCGTTGTTACCGTGGGCGAGCAGGCCACTGGTATCACACCCAACATCACTATCAATAAGGATTATCTGACCACAGTCACCGCATGGGGCAGCACGGACCCCATTGACACGAAACTCTCAATGGAGAACATTGATGCCGAGTTCGACGTACTCTATTACCTCGACACCGAGGACGGCTTCGACTATACCTTCATGCCGGAGGGCGTCAGCAGTGTAACATTGGCACGTCCGGTTATCGGTCAGAGTGCCGCTTCCTATACAGGATTCTCGGCTGAGGGCGTGACACAGAATGCCGATGGCAGTTACACCCTGCATCTCACCATGGGCCGCAACATCGTGTGCCTGACCAATGCCGGTGGACAGAGTGTCTATCAGGTCATCACCGCCAAGCCTTGCCATCGCGACATTCTGGTGGGTGGCGAGAGCGTCACGAGCGTGAAGCCCGGCGATGAGGTCACCGTGCAATACGCTGGTCTTTATCATCCCGCCGGTAAACTGGCAGGCATCCATAACTTCTCTGCAGGCCTCAGCTACAAGAAGGCCACTGAGGGCATCACCTTGACAGACGGCAAGAAAAATCAGTACACAATGGCTTCTAACGCCGGTGCACAGTCCGTTTCCTTCACTGTGCCTGAAGACTGGGCTGCTGCCGAGATTGTGCTCAGCGACGGCGTGATGGGCATCAGCGGCTTTGGCGATCCCGTGGGTAACCACCGCTCCACATCGAAACTGACGGGCCGTGCTCCCAACTTCACCGCCATCTCGCAGAACGCTGTCTTTGGACGCGTGCCGACTGTGACCATCAGCGTAGGCCAGGATTCTAACTTGGCTGTGGCT
>JAILAA010000060.1 GCA_024681875.1 Prevotella sp. | reverse complement strand
GTTCGGTTTCGAGGTGAACTTCGCCTCCGAGGATGTGGTCAACACCCTACATCAGATTGAAGAAACCGACAAGCCCGAAGACCTTGTACCCCGCAACCCGATTGTCACCGTCATGGGTCACGTCGACCACGGTAAGACATCTTTGCTCGACTATATCCGCAAGACCAACGTCATCGCCGGTGAGGCTGGCGGCATTACGCAGCACATCGGCGCCTACAACGTGACGCTGCCCGACGGACGCCAGATCACCTTCCTCGACACCCCTGGTCACGAGGCTTTCACCGCCATGCGTGCCCGTGGTGCCCAGGTGACGGATATCGCCATCATCATCGTGGCCGCCGACGACTCGGTGATGCCCACGACGAAGGAGGCCATTGCCCATGCACAGGCTGCCAACGTGCCGATGGTATTTGCCATCAACAAGATTGACAAGCCCGGTGCCAACCCTGAAAAGATTCGCGAAGACCTGGCCAACATGAACCTATTGGTGGAGGATTGGGGTGGTAAGTACCAGTGTCAGGAAATCAGCGCCAAGAAAGGCATCGGCGTCGAAGACCTTCTGGAGAAAGTGCTCCTCGAGGCCGAGATGCTCGACCTGAAGGCCAACCCCAACCGCAAGGCCACGGGCTCCATCATTGAGAGCTCACTCGACAAGGGCCGTGGCTATGTCTCTACCGTGCTTGTCAGCAACGGCACGCTGAAGGTGGGCGACGTGGTCATCGCAGGCTCCAGCCACGGCAAGATCAAGGCTATGTTCAACGAGCGCAATGAGCGTATACAGGAAGCGAAGCCCGCACAGCCCGCCATCATCCTGGGTCTGAACGGCGCCCCCACAGCCGGTGATGCCTTCAACGTGATGGACACCGAGCAGGAGGCACGCGAGATTGCCAATAAGCGCGAGCAGCTGCAGCGTGAACAGGGTCTGCGTACGCAGAAGACCATCGGTCTCGACGACATCAGCCACCGTATCGCACTCGGCGAGTTCCACGAGCTCAACATTGTGGTCAAGGGCGACACCGACGGCTCCATCGAGGCCCTCAGCGACTCGTTCATCAAGCTCTCTACCGAGAAGGTGCAGGTCAATGTCATCGCCAAGGCCGTGGGTCAGATTTCGGAGAACGACGTCATGCTGGCATCGGCTTCGAAGGCCGTCATCATCGGCTTCCAGGTGCGTCCTTCATCGGCTGCCCGCAAGCTGGCCGACAGCGAGGGTGTGGAAATCAATACCTACTCCATCATCTACGATGCCATCGAGGACGTGCGCTCCACTATGGAGGGTATGCTCGACAAGGTCATCAAGGAAGAGGTCACCGCTCAGGTCGAGGTGCGCGAGGTCTTCAAGATTTCGAAGATCGGCACCGTGGCCGGCGCGATGGTCACCGAAGGCAAGGTGCACCGCACCGACAAGGCCCGTCTCATCCGCGACGGCATCGTCATCTTCACCGGCGCCATCAACGCCCTCAAGCGCTACAAGGACGACGTCAAGGAGGTGGCTACGAACTTCGAGTGCGGTATCTCGCTGGTCAACTTCAATGACATCCAGCAAGGTGACATCATCGAGACCTTCCAGGAGATTGAGGTGCAGCAGAAGCTGTAAGATGAAACGAATCATGCTCTTTATATTCTGCTGCCTGACCCTGACAACGGGTCAGGCACAGGATAATGGTTTCTCCATTGATACCATCAGCGACGCGCTGTTTCAGAGGATGAAAGGCCGCTCGTTCCCGGAAAGCTGCACCACGCCACGCAGCAGCCTGCGCCATCTGCGTGTGCTGCACCGCAATGCCGAGGATTCCACGCTGCACGGCGAATTAGTGTGCAACAAAGATATCGCAGAAGATTTGCTCGACATCTTCCGCCAGCTCTACGAGGCCCACTACCCTATTGAGCATATCCGGCTTATTGATGATTATGATGCTGATGACGAGCTTTCGATGCGCGACAACAACTCATCCTGCTTTTGTTTCCGCGTTGTTTCTGGCACGAGGAAACTGTCGAAGCACGCACGCGGTATGGCCGTCGACATCAACACGCGCTATAACCCCTATGTGCGCACTAGCCGCAACGGGCGGCGCCTTGTCTCGCCCGAAAACAGCCATTCCTACGTAGACCGCTCGAAGTCGTTCCCCTACAAGATTGAGGAGGGCGACCTGTGCTACCGTCTTTTCATCGAGCACGGATTCACCTGGGGTGGCCACTGGCGCACGATGAAAGACTATCAGCACTTCGAGAAATAATCAGGCTTTTATAAGAAACGTAAAAAACATCAACTGAAAGCTGAAGTTTTGTAGTTGAAAGTTAAAAAAAAAGAAGGGAAGACAAAAACTTCCCACTTTCGACCTTCAGCTTTCAGTTTTTTCGTACCTTTGCAGCCGTTTAAAAAAAAGCGGCAGGGATGTCGCATCAAAATAATTACCTAATAATACAATGAAGAGAAAGCTTTTCCTGGGCGCCATCGCCCTGATGCTGGCAGTTAATGCCTCGGCGCAGAGCGCCACAACCGACAAAGATGAACTGGTGAACGAACTCTTTTCCATGGGCGAAGAGACTGACGGCGAGATAGACAACTATGACTTCCTATACAGCAACGACGGTGAGTCGATGAACTACGATGAGCTGATGACTGAGAACATCCTTCAGGAGGCTGTCTCACACATCGGCAAGCGTTATGTCTACGGTTCAAAGGGGCCGAAGACTTTTGACTGCTCTGGCTTTACAAGCTATGTCTATAAGCACCAGAACAACGTATGGATCGGTGCTTCTTCTCGCGAACAGTATGCCATCAACACTCCCATCAAGCGCAGCGAGATGCAGGCTGGCGACTTGGTATTTTTCACCTCACCCCGCTCCGGCCGCAATGTGGGCCACGTCGGCATCATTCTCGACTATGATCCCGAGACAGACGTCTTTACTTTTATCCACGCCTCCACCAAGCAGGGGATAAAGATCAGCAAGAGCACGGAAGGTTACTACCAGCGCCGCTACATCGGTGTTCGCCGCGTGAAGTAAGCGGTAGTTAAAGACTACAGTTTTTTATGAAAGCAATCATGAAGACCAGGCGGATGACAAGGGCTTTCCTGTCATCTGTCTTTTTTTGTTTGACAGCCAGCTTCGCAGCTGCGCAGACCGACACGCTGACCATTGCTATGGTGGGCGATGTAATGATGGGCACCACCTATCCCAGCATGATGCTGCCCGAGAATGAAGGCAAGGACCTGTTCAAAGACGCCAAGGACATCCTCAAGAGTGCCGACCTTACCGTGGGCAACCTGGAGGGTACGCTATGCGACGGCGGGCAGTCGACGAAAGGTAGTGGTCCCAACAGCTACTCCTTCCGCACGCCGACCAGCTTTGCGCCGCGACTGAAGGAGGTGGGCTTCGACTACATGAGCATGGCCAACAACCACGCCAACGACTTCGGACAGACGGGTATTGAGAGCACCGAACAGTGTCTGCGCGAGCAAGGCATCCTGTTCAGCGGCATCGAAGGCCGTGTAGAGAAAGCCGTCATCCTGCGCGGCGGAAAGAAGATTGGCCTGTGTGCCTTCGGCCACAACAGCTACACACTGAAACATACCGACCTCACCGTGGTAGGCCGCATCGTTGACGAGCTGGCCAAAGAGTGCGACCTCGTCGTCGTCTCCTTTCATGGTGGAGCCGAAGGGCGCACGCAAAGCCATCTGCCGCAGGGCAGTGAGACCTTCCTTGGAGAAAACCGAGGCTCGCTTCGCCAGCTGGCACATTTCTGCGTAGACCACGGAGCCGACATCGTCTACGGTCACGGCCCCCACGTCGTACGTGCTATGGAGGTGTACAAGGGGCGCTTCATCGCCTACAGCCTTGGCAACTTCTGCACGCCCTACAACGTCAGCCTGACAAGCATCTCTGGCTATGCACCGCTGGTAAAGGTGAAGATTAACAAACAGACGGGTGCGTTCATCAGCGGCCAGATATACCCCTTCATACAAACTCGCGGCATCGGCCCCAGGACTGACACGTCCGGCGCCGTCATCAAGCAGATGAAACAGCTGTCCGACAGCGACGTTCCGCAAAGCGAGGCTGTTGTGGGCAGCGACGGCTCCATCAAGCTCAAAAACTAATATTTCAACTAAACACGAAGAAACGAAGATACGAAGGTAATTACTCAGGAACAAAAAACTTCGTCCCTTCGTTTCTTCGTGTTCCATTATAATCAAGAGATTTTGCTCCAGTCGACAGCAGTTTTGTGCAACTGTTTCAGACGAAGGAGAAGCATCTGGTGTTGCTGCTGTTCCAGCATCGGGTCAGCGTCAATGATGCGCTGAGCCTCATCGCGGGCCATCTGCACCAGTTGACCGTCGCGGGCAATGTTGGCAATCTTCAGGTCGAAGGCCATACCGCTCTGCTGCGTACCTTCCAAGTCGCCTGGGCCACGTAGCTTCAGGTCGGCCTCAGCAATACGGAAGCCGTCGTTGGTCTCGCACATAATGTCAATGCGCTTGCGTGTCTCCTCACTCAACTTGTAGGGAGTGACGAGGATGCAGTAGCTCTGGTCGGCGCCGCGCCCCACCCTGCCCCTCAGCTGGTGCAACTGAGAGAGACCGAAGCGCTGGGCATCGAGGATGACCATGACAGAGGCATTAGGCACGTTGACGCCCACCTCGATGACGGTAGTAGCAACAAGCATCTGCGTCTCGCCCCTGACAAAGCGCGCCATCTCGGCTTCCTTCTCCGAAGGCTTCATCCTGCCATGCACCTTGCTCAGCTGAAACTCAGGAAAAGCCTCTTTCAGTGCCTCAAAGCCTTGCTCCAAGTCCTTCAGGTCTATCTTCTCGCTTTCCTCGATGAGGGGGAAGACGACGTAGATCTGTCGGCCTTGCAAAATCTGTTTGCGCATACCGTCGTAGAGCGACGTCATGCGGCTGTCGAACACATGCGTGGTGCGGATGGGCTTTCGGCCTGGCGGCAGTTCGTCAATAATGCTGACATCGAGGTCGCCGTAAAGGGTCATAGCCAGCGTCCGAGGGATAGGTGTGGCGGTCATCACAAGGATATGGGGAACAAGGGAGGGGCTGCTCTTCCCCCACAGCTTCGCCCTCTGCGCCACACCGAAGCGGTGCTGCTCGTCGATGACGACGAGGCCGAGGCGATGGAACTGCACGGTGTCCTCGATGATGGCATGGGTGCCCACAAGGATATGCACACTACCGTCAAGCAAGCCTTCGAGTATCTCGCTGCGGCGCTTACCCTTTACAATGCCCGTCAGCAGCTCCACCCTCACAGGCAAATCGTGCAGAAACGCCTTGATGGTCTGCATGTGCTGCTCGGCCAGAATCTCCGTCGGTGCCATGATGCAGGCCTGACAACCGTTGTCGATAGCGATGAGCATCGACATCAGCGCCACCAGCGTCTTGCCGCTGCCCACGTCGCCCTGCAGCAGACGGTTCATCTGGCGACCCGAGCAAAGGTCGGCACGTATCTCGTGCATCACCCTCTTCTGTGCGCCGGTAAGCTGGAAAGGCAGGTTGTTCTTATAGAAGCCGTTGAAAGCGTCGCCGATATGTGGGAAGACGTAGCCGTGGTATTTGTGGCGCTGATAGCTGGCATAGCGCAGGATATTGAGCTGCACGAAGAAAAGCTCCTCAAACTTCAGACGCACGCGGGCACGCTCCAGCTGCTTGGCGTCCTGCGGGTAGTGGATGGTGTGCAAAGCCTCGTCGCGGCCCATGAAGTAGTGGGGCTGCAGGATGAAGGGCGGCAGCGTCTCGGGCAGCGGCTCCGTCAGCTTCTTCAGCAGCGTCTGCGTCAGCCGCTCCATACCGCGCGACGTCAGGCCCATCTTCTTCATCTTCTCCGTGGTGTTGTAATAAGGGCGCATGGAAAGTGTAGAGTGTAGAGTATAGAGTGTAGAGTTTGCTGCCGCCGCCCCATCAGATGAAGGTATGGCGGTAGCAAATTCTTCATTCTTCATTCTTAATTCTTCATTTACTTCCTCTATTTCCGGATGCCCTATCTGTATGCGGTTGTTGAAGACCGACGGCTTACCGAAGACGATGTACTCCTTGCCGATGGTATACTTCGTCATCATGCTCTTGCCGTAGTTGAACCAGACGAGGTCCATGATGCCGGTGCCGTCGGAGAAATGGGCTACGACACGCGTTTTACGGGCACTCATCTCAAACTTCTCAAAGCTGAGGATACGCCCAACGACCTGCACGAAGGGCATATCGCCTGTCAGTTCGCGCACGGTATAGAATTTACTGCGGTCGACGTATTTGTAGGGGAAGTATTCCAGCAGGTCGCCAAAGGTAGTGATGCCAAGCTCGTCGCTCAGCAATTTCTTGCGGTGTGGCCCTACGCCCTGCAAGTACATGATGTCCTGCTGCAAAATATCCATCTTCTTGAGCGCAAAATTACGAAAAAAGTTTGTAAGTTGGCAAAATTAAGAAAAAAGTTTGTAATGAACAACCGTTTTTGAAAAGGTTTTCATTTTAGGCGGCACATAAATAAAAATGCAGGCTCCATTTCTATTTTTGCAGGCGCCATTTCAATTTTTGCAGGCTCTATTTCAATTTTTGCAGACGCCATTTGGCTCTTAGGTGCCCATATCAACTCCCCGCCCCTCAAAGGGCTGCCTCACAAACTCCCCGCCCCTCCTCTCGGCATCCCGAAGGGTGACGCTTGCTACCAACGGGACGCAAGAAGGGGAGGGGCAGGGGTGGGGTATGTAACTTCCCCTGAAGCAGGCATAGACTCTCCCCCAAGCCCTCCCTTATAGGGAGGGGGCAATTACTTTGCAAGCCCTTCGCGCTCTCCGCCTTGGGGGTATCTCCTCCCCTCCCTACAAGGGAGGGTTGGGGGTGGGTCCACCTTCGGCCACCCCGCCCCTTAAAGGGGTGGGGAGTTGTACCAAGACCGAGTGCCTCTACATCGCCACGAAGTTCAACGATGGGCGCTGCTGAGGGAATGACGAAAAAGAAAAAGACAGATGGAAGTTTCCGGCTAAAACATTTTGAGATTTGCCAAAATATGTATATTTTTGCCCTCGAAATCAGGACTCCTATTTGAGGAATAGACACAGATTTTCGTTTACTTAAGCGGAAGCATGATCAGCGTCATCAGGATTATAGAGGACACGATGGTGGACGGGCCTGGATTCCGCACTGCCATCTATTGTGCTGGCTGCCGCCACAGGTGTGAGGGCTGCCATAACCCGCAGTCGTGGGACTTCGAGGGTGGCCAGGCAATGAGCACCGATGACATCATGCGCGTTATTGAGGCCGACCCTTTTGCCAACGTTACTTTCTCGGGCGGCGACCCGATGTACCAGCCGGAAGGATTTGCCGAACTGGCACGTGCCATCCGCCAGCGCACACCCGAGAAGGATATCTGGTGCTACACGGGCTTTACCTTTGAGCAATTAGTAAACAACCCACGGCAGAAGGCATTGCTGGAGCTTATCGATGTTTTGGTGGACGGGCCCTTCATCAAGGCTGAACGCGACGAGAGCCTACTGTTCAGAGGCTCGCGGAACCAGCGTCTCATAGATGTGCAACAGTCGCTGGCTCAGGGACATGCTGTTATCTACAGCGTTCCCATGAGCCAGCGACCATGAGGCGAATAGAGTAAGTGCCACTTCGGACACTTACTTGACATATTCCGAGAAATCAGTAAGATGCATGTCACCCTTGCGAGCCAATGTGTCGTGCATGGCGAAGGCGGCAGTGAGGCAGTGGCGGGTATGACCGCCGGTGCCCAGCTTCAGGTATTCACGCAGCAAGGGACGGTAGTCGGGGTGCGCGCAGTTCTCGATGATGGCCTCGGCACGCTGCATAGGGCTCTTGTGGCGCAGGTCGGCAATGCCTTGCTCAGTGACGATGACATTGACATCGTGTTCGGAAGAGTCTTGGTGGGTGACCATAGGTACAATCGAAGAGATGAAGCCGCCCTTGGCCGTCGAGGGGCATGTGAAGATGCTGAGGTAGGCGTTGCGCTCGAAGTCGCCGCTGCCGCCGATGCCATTCATCATCTTCGTTCCGCTGATATGCGTGGAGTTCACGTTGCCGTAGAGGTCGACCTCAATGGCGGTGTTGATGGCAATGACGCCCAAACGACGGATGACAGCCGGGTGGTTTGAAATCTCACTCTGGCGCAGCGTCAGGTGATCCTTGAAGTAGCCGATGTTGTCGTAGACCTGCATCAGGCACTCGTTGCTGACGGTGAGCGAGCAGGCCGAAGCGTCCTTCACTCGGCCGTTGAGCATCATGTCGATAACGGCATTCTGTATGACTTCGGTGTAGATATTGAAGTCGGGCACGTGCTTGTCCTGTCCCAGGGCGCCGAGGATGGCGTTTGCCGTAGAGCCTACGCCGCTCTGCAACGGCAGGAACTCCTTGGGAATACGACCAGCGTGCAGCTCGCTGACAAGGAACTCGGCAGTGAGATAGCCAATCTTGTCGGTCACGGGGTCGCTGTCCTTGAAGGCGCGGGCCTCGTCGGGGATGTTGCACTTCACCACGCCCACTACCTTCTCACGGGGAATGGAGACGTAGGGCTTACCTATGCGGTCGCTGACGTTGAAGATGGGAATGGGCTTGCGGTAAGGCGGGTCGAGGGGTTCGTAAACGTCGTGGATGTACTTGGCATTGGGGCTGTGGAACTCGTTGAGTTCGAGGATGACCTTCTTGGCCAGACGCGCAGCCGTGGGGCTGATGCCGCCGGCAGCAGTCAGGTAGACACGGAACTCGTCGCCCACCTCCTCGATGTCGCAGACCTCGAGGATAGCCCAGTCCACGTCGCCGTAGAAGCCATAGCGCAGCTCCTGTGCCATGTGGCTGAGGTGCAGGTCGTTGTAAGGGATCTCGCCCAAGTTGACGTGCTTGCGGAAGTCGGGGTTGGTGGTGTAGGGTGCACGATAGAGAATGGCCTGTGCATTGGCCAGGTCGCCATCGGTGCTCTGTCCTGTGGATGCACCGGTAAAGATAGCCACCTTGAACTCACGGCCAGCCTCATGTTCGGCTATTGCAATCTTGGCCAACTCCTTCGTTGTTGCCTTGGCCACGCCAGCAGGCGTAAAGCCACTCATGGCGATGTGGTCGCCGTTCTTAATCAACGCTGCAGCCTCGGCAGCGGTTAAGGTTGTGTATGCCATTTCTTTCTTGTTGTGTTATGACGTCTTTAAAGATTATTGATTCTGGATGCGGCGAAGCTCAGCAGCAGAAAGCGTGAGGTCGGCGGAATCGCCCGTCTCCTTGTCAACGAACTTAAAGACCATGTCTTTCTTGGCTACGAGGACTACCTGCACAAACTTGTTGAAATCGTTATTGCCCTTCAGGCTCTTGATCATCTCCTGCATCATCATCTCTTTCAGCTCGGGCATGTTCAGCACCTGATTGAACTGCTCCATGGTGACGCCAGACAGAGCTTCTTTCGACATTTCCAACACGAAGGAAACGCTGTCGTCGTCCTTGTCGATAGATTCAATGGTGACACCGCCGCCTGCTTCCTGAGGCAGTTCGTTGCCACCCACAATGACGACAAGGTCAAGCAGCGCATTGGCCTGGTCTTCAGTCAGGTTGTCAAGGTCAACATTGTTGAAGTCGATGTCGTCCATACTGAGATCCGAGATGTCGATGTCGTCGAGATCGTATTCGGCCAGCGTCTCGATGTCCTCCAAAGAGGCCACTTTCTTCAGGGCAACATCTTTCTTCGAGCCCTTCTTTTCCACCTGCTCGGTTTCGTCCTCGTCATCGTCGTCGGCAACCTTGCTGGTTTTCTTGTCCTTGCAGCTTGCAAAGGCAATGAGGATGCCGAACATGACGGCAGCCATCATCAAAAGATTCTTTTTCATAATGATTTTGTTTGTTTGTGAAATTATTGTTGTTACAGTTGTTCAATCAGTTCAGCATTGGTGATCTTGACGTCTACATGGCGAGAATTGACAGTGTAGCGGTAAACCAGGTTTTTGTCGTCGTTGACCACAAGTTTGATGAATTCACGCTCTACGGGTCCCATGTTCTTGATGTTGTTTTCAATAGTCCCTTTCACCATCGACTTGTTCTCACGTACCATGCTGATGTCATACATCGATTCATCCATCTCAACTACATATACCACGTCGTCGCCCACTTGCTTGAGCTCAGTAATCATCATTCCTTCATCAATCTTCAGGGGCAGCTGTGCCTGTGTTGAGGCGATGGCAGTGGTGAGTTTCTCATGGGGTGTCACCTCGGCGTTCAAGAGTTTTTCCAGTTCGTCGGATTTGAAGGTGGCACTGGCCACTGAACCGGAAGTCTTGCCATACATGGTAGTTTTCAGTTTGCAGTCGGCGTCGATAACCATCTCCATCAGCCTTCTCACTTCGCCCTGCGGATTGCTCAGCATGGTCTTCATATTGTCTTTCATTGCCTGCCGGTCTTGTGCCAGCGTGGCCACGCTAAAGTAGTCTTCCTCAATATCGTATGAGAAGAGCAATACGCCGTCCTCAAAGGTGATGCTGGTCATCTCGCCCAGACTGCCCAGGCTGATGGGGCACTGTGCATTGACATCTTTGATGCCTTCGCTCAGCTTCTTGTAGGCAGCCTCAATGTCCTTTTCGTCGCGGTCTGATACCTCGATGTCTTCTTCGTCACCGTCGTCATCCGACTTGTCTTTCTTCTGGGCACCACAGTCCGAAAGCAACGTCAGCACGCTGCAAAGCAGTATGGAGAGGAAGAAAAACGGCTTTTTTTTCATGACTTAATGGTTAAATGATAAGGAATCAGGCTGCAAAGTTAGTGAAAAATACTGACTCGCAGAAAAAGAAAACCACTTTTTTCTCTACCCGATATGTCAAAATCCTAAAAACAACTTAAAATCGGACAAATAATGATATTTTTTACTTAATTATAGCTTGCTTCTTGCACGTATTTGCGGAATTGTGCGTAAATTTGCAGCCAAAATTGCAAAAAAAAGACGGAATGAGACACTTTTGCATAAGGCTCTGCGCACTGCTGGCTGCTATGACAGTTTTGTCGTCATGTTTGAAAGACAGCAACGAGAGCACTACGCTATACTCCGATGTGGCCATCACGCAGTTTACGCTGGGTACGCTTAACCGCTATACACAGACTCTGTCGAGCACTACGGGCAATGATACGATTATCAAGTCAACACTCAACGGATCGGCCTACATCATGACCATTGACCACGTGGGACAGCGCATCTACAACGCTACGGCGCTGCCCGTTGGCACCGATGCCAAGCATGTGATATGCTCAGTGACGGCAAGAAACGGCGGATGGGTGGCTTTGCAGCAAATCGACAGCGACTCGCTGTCATGGCACAACTCTGCCGACAGCGTTGACTTGAGCGTTCCCCGCACGTTCCGCATCTACGCTTCTGACGGCTCAGCCTGGCGCGACTATCAGGTCACACTCAACGTCAGCAGCAGCACAGGCACCGACTTCGAATGGCAATTGGTGAAAAGCGACAGCTCGCTGGCTTGGACTCATGAAATGAGACTGGAGGCCTATGGCGACAGCGTGCGCCTCAGCCCACGCGACAGCATCGTAGGGCGCTCTACCACCGCGTGCTACATGATAACCGACGAGGGCATCCGCCATTCGTTAGACAACGGCCTGAGCTGGAATGACGAGGTACTGGACGATAGCATCAGCTTGCTGCCAGACGCCGCCACAGCAGCCAGCACTTGCTGGTCATACGCACAGGCAGCAGCCAGCGACTATGTGCTGTTAGTGGGGCAACCACGACAAGACGCCAGCACCATGCGTGTATGGCGCAAGATAGAAAACCGCAAGAACGGCGAGGGCAGATGGGTATTCATGCCCTTCGACGAGGACAACAATTATCCCCTACCGTTAGTCAGCAACCCCACCGTGGCTTTTTATGAAGGCGTGGTGCTCTGCATTGGCGACGACAAGATTATGCGTATGTCAAGAGACCAGGGCATCAGCTGGCGCATCACTACCAACTACGGTCTGCCTACAGCAGTTACTGGCGAGCACTTCTCCATGGCTACCGACACACAGGAACGCCTCTGGCTGATGACCAACAGCGGAGAGCTATGGTTGGGGACGCTTCGCTAAATGAAGAATGACAGATGAGAAATGACAAAGGCTGCGCCTTGACAGTGCAGAAATCTACAATAATGATGAAATATGGTAGACTGTTATGTTTATCATTCATCATTTGTCATTTGTCATTTAGCCCCGTAGCGGCGCAGGACGAGCCCGAATACCGCATGGAGATAGGCGGTGGTCTGGGGCTGATGTCCTATCAGGGCGACCTCGGCGGAGGCTTGTTCAGCAACATGCAGCTGATGGCTGCCGCTATGGCCAAATACAAGTCGAATCCGCGTATGGCCTGGAGCCTGCAACTCAGTACCGGACGATTGAAAGGTTCGTCAACCGACGTGGACACTTGGTATCCCGTGCTGCATGACAGCATTGTAAACTTCAGCAACAGCCTGACGAGTCTCAATGTGCGCTACGAATACAACTTCTGGCCCTATGGGACAGGAAAAGAGTACCTCGGCGCCAAGCACCTCACGCCATTTATGGCTATAGGCACCGGGCTGGCTTTCACGAAGAAGACGGTGGCAGGAGAGATACAGTTCGGCATGGGCGTAAAATATAAGCTGAAAGACCGCCTTAACTTAGCTGCAGAGTGGATGATACACTTCACCGGCAGCGACAAACTCGACGGCGTCACAGACCCATACGGCATCAAGAGCTCCGGGCTGTTCAAGAACACCGACAGCTATTCCACGCTATTGGTGACGCTGTCCTACGACATCTGGGCCAAGTGCAAGACCTGCCACAATGACAGGGATTGAATTCAGGAAAAGAACCATTAAGAATTTTGAATTATGGATTACGAATTAGATAAAGAGCGCATCCCCCAGCACATTGCCATCATCATGGACGGCAACGGCAGGTGGGCTATGAAGCAAGGGCTGGACAGGACCTATGGCCACAAGGCCGGCGTTGAGACAGTGAAGCGCATTACTGCCGAGTGCTCACGCTTGGGTGTGAAATACCTCACGCTGTACACGTTTTCCACTGAAAACTGGAACCGCCCCGCCTACGAGATAGAGGCGCTGATGGGCCTGGTGCTGAACTTCGTAGAGACAAACCTCTTCACCGACAATAACGTACGCTTCCGCATGGTGGGCGACTTCAGCCGTCTGTCGGAAGGCGTACAGAAGAAAATCAAATACCTTGAAGACCTTACTGCCAAGTTCGACGGACTGACCGTCGTCGTAGCTATGAGCTACAGCAGCCGCTGGGAACTGGTGAACGCCACGAAGCAGATAGCACAGCAGGTAAAGGACGGCACTATTGGCATAGACAACATTGACGAACAGATGATCAACAACCATCTCGTCACCAGTTTCATGCCCGACCCCGACTTGCTCATCCGCACAGGCGGCGAGATACGCGTCAGCAACTACCTGCTCTGGCAGATAGCCTATGCGGAGCTGTATTTCTGCGACACCTTCTGGCCTGATTTCAACGAAGACTGCCTGAACAGGGCTATCGCCAGCTATCAGCAGCGCCAGCGCAGATATGGACTGACCGAAGCACAGGTGGAGGGCGAGGCTTTGCCTCTAAATGAAAAATGATAACTGAAAAATGATAAACGCAAAAGATATTATGCGTAAGATTTTGGCTACAATGATAAAAAGCAAATGGATGATGATAATGAGTATATCATTTGCCATTTGTCATTTGTCATTTAGCCCAGCAAGGGCGCAGGGCGTCGACATCTCATACGCCGGAACGCCCAGACAGGTAGAGATTGGAGGCATCAATGTCAAAGGCGTCACCGACTATGACGACTATGTGCTCATCAACCTCTCCGGTCTCAGCATCGGCCAGAAAATCGACTTGCCAGGAAGCGAGATTACCGATGCCGTCAAACGCTACTGGAAACACGGCCTTTTCTCGCGTGTGAGCATCGTCGCCGACAGCATCGTCGACTCGAAGGTCTATCTCTGTATCAACCTAGCTCTCTGTCCCCGCATCTCAGACATCACCTATTATGGTGTGAAGAAAAGCGAGCGCGAAGACCTGGAATCGAAGCTGGGTATGGCAAAGGGAATGAGCCTGACAAAAAACCTCATAGACCGCGCCACTATCCTGGCAAAGAAATATTTCGATGACAAGGGCTACAAGAACGCAGAAATCGAGATAAATCAGCATGACGACGTTACCGGAAAGAACGAAGTCGTGCTTGAGGTCTATATAGACAAGAAGGACAAGATGAAAGTGCGCCACATCGTGCTCGAAGGAAACGAGCAAGTGAAGGACGCAACCATCAAAGGCGGAATGTTCTCCAAGGGTGCCCTCGGCAAGATTCACGAGGCCGGCAAGCTGAAGAACTTCTTCAAGGCGAAGAAGTTTACGCCTGAAAGATACGCTGAGGCGAAGAAGACACTTATTGAGAAATACAATGAGCTGGGCTACCGCGACGCAGCCATCATAGAAGACTCTGTATGGAACGAGGACGACAAACACGTCAACGTCCTTCTGAAGATTGAGGAAGGCAACAAATACTACCTGCGCAACATCACATGGGTAGGCAACACCGTCGTGCCGACAGAAGGCCTTATCCGCACACTCGGCATGAACAACGGCGACGTCTACAACCAGAAGCTCATCAACAAGCGACTGCTCACCGATGAAGACGGTGTACACGACTATTATTATAACAATGGTTACGTCTTCTCGCAGGTTGACCCCGCTGAAGTAAACATCGTCGGCGACTCAATTGACTTGGAAGTGCGTATCATCGAGGGACCGCAGGCGCACCTGAACAATGTGAAGATTTTCGGAAACGACCGTCTCTACGAAGAAGTGGTACGCCGCGAACTGCGCACGAAGCCTGGCGACTTGTTCTCGAAGGAGGCCCTCATGCGCTCCTATCGTGAAATTGCCAGCATGGGCTACTTCGACGCCGAGACTATCAACCCCGACGTCAAGCCTAACGGCGAGAATGGCACTGTCGACATCAACTGGGAGCTGGAGCAGAAGAGCAACGACCAGCTGGAGCTCTCCCTCGGCTGGGGACAGACGGGCGTCATCGGTCGTGTGGGCATCAAGTTCAACAACTTCTCGCTCCGCAACCTCTTGGGCAAAAACAAGCTGCACCGCGGCATACTCCCCGCAGGCGACGGCGAGCAAGTGGGCCTGAGCTACCAGACCAACGGACGCTACTACTCATCGCTGTCGGCCAACTACGGAACAGGATGGTTCGGAGGCAAACGCCCCAACTCGCTCAGCATCGGAGCCTATTATTCCAAACAGAGCGACGTCAGTAGCAACTACTACAACTCCGCCTACATGAACTCTTTGCAGTACATGTACTCCGGCTACGGCTATTACAACAACGGCTATTATAACAACTACGAGAGCTTCCTTGACGACGACAAGTACGTAAAGCTGTTCGGACTCTCCTTAGGATGGGGAAAGCGCCTTCGCTGGCCCGACGACTACTTTACCTTCTCCACCACGCTGGCCTATCAGCGTTATATGTTGAAGGACTGGCAATACTTCCTCATCTCAAACGGCAACTGCAACAACCTGAACCTGTCCTTTGCCCTCGCCAGATCGTCCACGGACAACCCGCTCTTCCCGCGCCACGGCTCCGAGTTCTCGCTTTCCGTTCAGCTGACGCCGCCTTGGTCGCTATTCGACAACAAGGACTATTCTAATCTGGCCACATGGGACACCTACTATCACGATTACGATCGCTTCCAGGCTGAGCAGCGCGACAAATACCGCTGGGTGGAATACCACAAATGGAAATTCAAGAGCCGCACCTTCACAGCCCTCACCAGCGGACAGAAGTGCTTCGTGCTGATGACACGCGTGGAGATGGGACTGCTGGGTTCCTACAACAAAGACAAAAAGTCACCGTTTGAGACCTTCTACGTCGGCGGCGATGGCATGAGCGGCTACAGCACCAGCTATGCTGAAGAGACGATCGGCCTTCGCGGCTACGAGAACGGCTCGCTGTCGCTTTCTGCCAACGCCCTCAGCTCCGAGCGCACGCCGGGCCGCTACAGCAGCTACGATGCTTACGCCTACGACCGCTTCACCCTTGAGTTGCGCTATCCCTTTATGCTGGGCAACACCACCATTTACGGCCTAACCTTCCTTGAGGCCGGCAATGCCTGGGCCAATGTCAAGAGCTTCAACCCCTTTGACATGAAACGCTCTGCCGGTGTCGGTGTACGCATATACCTGCCGATGGTGGGCCTGATGGGTATCGACTGGGCCTACGGCTTTGACAACGTCTATCAAGGTAGCAGCGGCTGGCGCAAAGGCGGTTCGCAGTTCCACTTCGTCTTAGGTCAAGAATTCTAATACATAAAGCATATGAAAAAACTATTCACTTTGATGATCATGTTGTCAGCCACGCTGACTATGAACGCACAGAAATTCGCCCTCATCGATATGGATTACGTGCTGAAGAACGTTCCCGCATACGAGCGTGCCAACGAACAGCTCTCGCAGGTATCGAAGAAGTGGCAGGCAGAGGTTGATGCCCTCACCACAGAGGCGCAGACCATGTACAAGAATTACCAGAACGAAGTAGTCTTCCTTTCGGCCGAACAGAAAAAGGCTCGTCAGGACGCCATCATGGAGAAGGAGAAGCAGGCCGCTGAACTGAAGCGCCAATACTTCGGCCCCGAAGGCGAACTCTTCAAGAAGCGTACCGCCCTGATGAATCCCATTCAGGAAGAGATCTACAATGCCGTCAAGGATGTTAGCGAGTTGCGCGGCTATCAGCTTGTTCTTGATCGCGCCAGCGATGCAGGTATCATCTTCGGATCGCCCAAGATTGACATCAGCGACGAGGTGCTGCGCAAGCTGGGATATTCCTATTGAATTAAGAATTAAGAATTTTGAATTAAGAATTATCAATTAACAATAACAAAAATGAAAAAATTTATTATTTGCGCAATCTGCGCAATTTGCGGTTTCACCGCAGCATCAGCCCAGTCAACCCCGAAGTTTGGCCACTGCGACTCTGAGTCTGTCATCACCGCCATGCCCGAGTTCACTACCGCACAGGCTGATTTACAGAAGCTAAGCCAACAGTATGAGGCTGAGTTGAAGCAGATGCAGGAAGAGCTGCAGAAGAAGGCCGAAGCCTTAGAAAAGGAAGAGGCCACCCTGCCCGAGAACATCAAGCAGCGCCGCAACCAAGAGCTGCAGGACCTCTACCAGCGCATCCAGGAGGCCTATCAGAGCAATCAGCAGGCCTTGCAGAAGGCTCAGACAGAAAAAATGCAGGCCATCACCCAGAAGGTTCGCGAGGCCATTCAGGCTATCGGCCAGGAGGGCGGCTATGTCTACATCATGGACCTTGCATCAGGCATCCCCTACATCAGCACCACGCTCTCTACCGATGTCACCGCTCAGGTGAAGGCCAAGCTTGGCATCAAGTAAACGATTTTCCATCATACTAAAGTGAGCCATAGAGGATACCAGACCTCTATGGCTCACTTTTTTTGCCGCTTCGTCGCCAAAGCAAGAAAAGTAGCCGAAAAGCCATAGCCCAACAACTCCCCACCCCTTTAAGGGGCGGGGTGGCCGAAGGCCGGGGCGGGGTGAATGCCGCCGAAATGACTGCCGCAGAGAAAGTTACAGACCCCACCCCTACCCCTCCCCTTGAGGGGCGGGGAGTTTTGGGGGACACCCTTGAGGGGCGGGGAGTTTGGGGAGACACCCTTGAGGGGCGGGGAGTTTGGGGAGACCCCCTTGAGGGGCGGGGAGTTTTGGGGGACACCTAAGAGCCCTATGGAGGCTACAAAACAAAATGGGGCCTATAAAAATAAAAATGCAGGCTGCAGAAAAAATTCTGGAGCCTGCATTTTCTATTTCGTTTTTTTTTCCTACTTTTGTAGCGGATAATCAAATTATTGTTGAGAATATGCGTTTCTTAGCGACTATTTTGGCATTGTGCCTGCAGCTTTTCTGTCTTGCACAGACAGAAACGACCATTCCAGTTTCTCAAGAGAAGACTTCGCCCTCTGAGGAGTTACCCATCAAACCGATTATTATCGGCTACCTGAGCTACGACAGTGTGCTGACGGCTATGCCGCAATATACCATCGTAGAGAAGAAGATGGAGGAAATGACTGCTCAGTATGACGCTGAACTGAAACGCGTTGAGGATGAGTTCAACCAGAAATATGAGGCGTTTCTCGACGGTCGAAAGGACTTTCCACGCACCATCCTGCTGAAGCGCCAGACAGAACTGCAGCAGCTGATGCAGCGCAATGTAGAGTTCCGCGAACAGAGCCGCCGCGAACTGCAGCAGGCGCGCGCCGACGCCCTGGCTCCCCTGCGCAGCCAGCTCAGCGAAGCCATAGCCGACGTGGCTAGACAGCGCCACATCATCGTTGTCGTCAACACCGATGTCAACGCCTGTCCCTTCTTCGACCCTGACTTTGCCGTCGACATCAGCGCCGACGTGCAAAGCGAACTTCAACGCCGCTGACGGAAGAATTCCTGCATGAGCTGGCGACATTCTTCTTCGAGGATGCCGCCAACGACGCCTGCCTTGGGATGGAGCGCCTGCGGGGCGTAGGTAAGGAAGCCGCGCTTGTCGTCACGACAGCCGTAGACGACCTGTGGTATTTGTGCCCAGCCGATGGCGCCTGCGCACATGACACAAGGCTCTACGGTGACGTATAAGGTACACTGCGTCAGATACTTGCCGCCAAGAGTCGAGGCCGCCATCGTAATGGCCTGCATCTCGGCGTGGGCCGTAGCGTCAATCAGCGTCTCCGTCAAATTGTGGGCACGCGCAATAACACGGTCATTAGAGCTATCCCTGTCCGTATCAGTTTGTGGCTTTCCGTGGCAAACGACAACAGCACCGATGGGCACCTCGCCCTTGTCCAGCGCCTTTTGGGCCTCGTCCAAGGCCATGCGCATATATTTCTCGTGATGAGGAGTAGAGGTCATCATTATCTATTTGTTTTTATTCTACTTTCACAAGTTCATTCTCCGCTTAGCTAAAAAGCGTCTCCTATCGTCGCCGAGCACCGCAAAGACAGCCTGCGCTCGACCTCTGGTCGCTTGCTACCCAGAACGCTGCCCTGGGCTGGTAGCTCACTGCCCCTTCGGGGCGATATCGGGTTATTGCGGATAATTATTTTGTGTTTACTGATACAGCTCCTGCAACACGCTGAGCGAGCGCAGGGCGGGAAAGTCGGGCAAGTGCAGGCGGTAGTAGAGCAGCAATAGCTCAAGGATGCGGTTGCGCTCTGTGCGGCTGAGGCGGAAAAGGTGCATCGTGGGATAGTCCATGCGCATGAGCAGACGGATACGGCCGGCCTCCTCGGGCATCAGGAAGTCGGGGTGCAGCGGCGGCGTGGCACAGAACGTGGCGCCGCGCAGGTCGAAGTAGTCGCTCTCCTCTTCCAAATTCGGATAGAAGCCGAGAAAACGGCTCAGGCGCATGAGAAACACAAGGTGGAAGTTGGCGAAGTTCTTTTCTGCCCCGTCTATCCACTCTATGCTGCTACGCACATAGTCGAAGAGTGGGACATTACGCTGTTCGCCCTTGAACGCATGATACAGAAACTCCGCCACGAAGAGCCCGATGGTGAGTTTCTTCGCGTCGGAGTATAGCGATGGAAGCGGTGTGAGCAGCGAGGCGTCGCGCAGTTTTTGCAATTGTTGTTGCGGCCGCACGTCGCACTCGATGCTGAGCAGCGTCAACGGCTGCAGATACTGTTTCTTGACTTTCGAGCGTTCCGAGCGTGGCGCACTCACGATGAACGACAGGCGCCCATGTTCGCGGGTGTACATGTCGGTGATGATACGTCCCTCGCCATATTTCAGCGAGTGCAGCACAATGGCCTCGCTCTTCGTCAGCATTCTCAGAGATTGATGTCGCAGCCGATGCCGAGCACGCGGTTGGTGCGGGTGAAACTGTCACTGACTCCAGCCTCAGGATAGTCGTTGCGGTCATAGTGGCCGTATTCCGTCTGGAAGAAACCAGCCTTCAGCTTCACTACGTCGCTCAGCTTATAGTTCATACCGAATCCTATGCTGTAGCTATTCACCACGAACGACATGTCGTTGATGTACTCATCGGTGTTGCCATAGCGCGTAATCTGTCCTCCAAGTGAGATGGTGACGCGGTCGTTGATGTCCCATTCTGCACCAGCCAGCAGTTCATAGCTGTTGTGATCGAGTTTGTCCTGAGCATTGCCATACCATTCGGCCTGCTTGTCGAAATAATAGTGAGCGCCAGCGTTCAGGCGGACAACGCTGATAGGCGAATACTGCACTCCCAGGGTAAGCAGTGCCGGCGTGTCTTCGTTCACCTTTTCGCCGTCGCGGTACTTGTTGACAGCCTCTATCTCGCCAGCCTCAAACAGGGTCGACTCGTTCTTCATGCGCATCTGCGTCTTGAACTCATACTTGGCAGCAAAGTTCCATTGGTCGTTCAGGCGATAGTCGATGCCAACGATGGGAGCCACGCCCAGGCCCGTCTGATTGCTCATCAGGTTGACGCCATGCGAATACTGCGGAAGGGCAGCCATCGACCGCTTCGACTCTTCGCTCGACAGTTGCATAAGACCGGCTTTCAGCTGCTGCATCTCAGGCGTCATAGCGGCCTCAGGAATATTGTTGAGTATGGGCAGCACCTCGCTGGCACGCTGTCCCAACTCCTGCGACTGCACGCTCACCTCTCTCAGCTTTGAAGCGAAATCCACAAAGCTGCCGTCTGCCTGATACACGTTGATGTTACTGATGCGAGCCCTGTAGGTGGCATCGCCGTAAAGCAGGCGCAGACCGCCATAGACAGAAAGATTCTCGTTCACCTTATAGGCCGTTCCCAGCTGCAAGCCGAAGTAATACTGGCGTCCCTCCATGAAACTGTTCATGTCGTATCCACGCGTATTGTTCATGCTGATGGTGCTGGTGGGAGCAGGCAGACCTGCCATAGCATAGAAGGTGGGCGAATAGGCATTGAGGGCGGTGGCCAGCTTGTCCATATTCATAAACGAGTCTGCAATCTTGCCCACCACACGCTCAAACGATCCGAGGCCGTTTTCATAGGAGCACTTACCGCCGCCTCCTGTCACAGAGAAATTCAGCTGCATACTCCAGTCGCCTTTGTTCCATGCTGCCTGTATAGAGGGGATGATAGGTGCATCGGCCACGCCTTCGAAAACCTTGGTGTTGCTGTCGTTGTTCTTGGCACCCAAAGCGAAGAATTTGTCGGTACTCGTGATGGTACGCGTCTGATGAGCGTACTGCCAGTTCAGGCCCAGATGGAATCCTTCGGGCAGGAAGGCCACGCCGGCAGGATTGCTGTACACGCCGTCGAGGCCGATGGCTGCGTCGCGTGCGGGGTTACGAAGAAAATCAATGCTTTGGTTTGTGTTAGTGAGGATGCCACCGGCCTGTGCCGTAGTAGCTGCTGCCAGCAGAAAGCCGGTCAGAATCTTTTTTGTTTTCATACCTTAAAACAATACTTATTGAAAAACGGCTGCAAAGGTAAGCACTAAATCTGAAAGCAAGCCCGTTGTGCGCCCGCACTTAAGGATTATTAACAAAAAACTTGCGCATTTCTGCACAAATCGTGCAGTTTGAGCAAAAAAATCATTGCACAATGAGACGCGTTATGTGCATTTGATGAATGGCGTATCAGCAAAAAGTTCAGGCCACCAATTGGCAGCCTGAACAATAGGAAGGTGTTGTCTTTATTTACTTCGGCTGTTTGCCAATATAGGCGAGGATGCCGCCGTCGACATAGAGCACGTGGCCGTTAACGGCGTCAGAAGCGTGCGAAGCGAGGAACACGGCGGGGCCTCCTAACTCTGACGGGTCGAGCCAGCGGCCTGCAGGCGTCTTGGCGCAGATGAACGAGTCGAAGGGATGGCGGCTACCGTCGGGCTGGCGCTCGCGCAGGGGGGCCGTCTGAGGCGTAGCGATGTAGCCCGGACCGATGCCGTTGCACTGGATGTTGTACTCGCCATACTCCGAGCAGATGTTGCGTGTGAGCATCTTCAGACCACCCTTGGCGGCAGCGTAGGCCGAGACGGTCTCACGGCCCAGCTCTGACATCATCGAGCAGATGTTGATAATCTTGCCCTCGCGGCGCTCCATCATCTCGGGGATAACAGCGCTGGAGCAGATGAACGGACCGACGAGGTCGATGTCGATGACCTGCTGGAACTCAGCGCGCTTCATCTCGTGCATGGGGATGCGCTTGATGATACCGGCGTTGTTGACGAGGATGTCAATCTGGCCTACCTCCTTGTGGATGGTCTCCACGAGAGCCTTTACATCGTCCTCCTTAGTAACGTCGCAAACGTAGCCCTTGACGTTCTCGATGCCTGCCTCCTTGTAGTTGTCAAGTCCGCGCTGCAGGGCAGCCTCGTTGATGTCGTTGAAGATGATGGTCTTTGCGCCGGCGGCCACGAAAGCCTTGGCGATGTTGAAACCGATACCGTAGGAAGCGCCGGTAATCCAGGCGTTCTTACCCTCTAATGAAAAAATGTTTGCCATAACTGTTGTTATTTTAAATCTGTTATAATAGAAAAGTCTTGGTCTCCGTAGTCAAGGTTCTCGC
>JAILAA010000142.1 GCA_024681875.1 Prevotella sp. | reverse complement strand
TGTGAAATCTGTGGAATCTGTGGTTGATTGTCTTTTTTCTGCGCCCTTGCGAATTTTTTTGCGGATTCTGCGGCAAATAATTGGTTATTTATGCACGTTTCTGCATATTTTTTCGTAACTTTGCAGTAAAATAGAAACAGGTTGATTTTGACCTGAAAACAATTTTTTCCCGATCCGCAATCAAGTTAATTTTAAATCTGAATCAATAAGGAGAATATTTATGAAAGCAATGACTAAACAAGAGCTGGCTGCACAGGCTGGGGTGACCGTCAGGACACTTATGAAGTGGAGTAACAGGTACAAAAAAGAGCTGAAAAGGATGGGCGTTGAGGGGAGAACGAAGATTCTGCCACCTCCCGCAGTCAAGTTCCTGAGTGAAATGCTGGATATTGATATTAACGAATGTTAGCACTTCCACCCCTTTCCAGATTGTTTAACTGCACGAAACTGCATTAAACTGAAATAAACTGAAATAAACTGCACTTAACGACCGTAACTGCATTTAACTGAAACCGTATTTTAAAAATGTAGTACCTTTGTATCGTGAATGAGAGAGAAGCGCGGAGCGCCGGCACTTCGGACTTTGAAACTCAAACGCTAAACCTAATCATTAACCCTTTAAATTTAACAACTATGATCCGATTCATTCCTAAACAGAACCAAATCAACACCTCTAAGGTGTACGGCCGCTACTTCGCCATGCCCGTGATTGAAGAGACGCTCGACCTGGATGGTCTGGCTGACCACATGTCCCACCACAACTCCCCTTACTCGAAGGGCGTCATCAAGGGCCTGCTGACCGACATGGTGAGCTGCATCAAGGAGATGCTGCTGGAGGGCAAGAACGTGAAGATCGACGACCTCGCCATCTTCTCCGTGGGCATCAAGAATGCCGCTGGCGGTGCTGCCTCCGTAGAGGAGTTCAGCGTGGCTAAGAACATCGAGGGCGTGAAGCTCCGTGCCCGTGCCACCGGCGACCTCTCGTCCAAGGCCCTCAACCTGGAGGCTACCCTCCGCAAGGCTACCAGCCTGCTCGGCGGTACCGTCGATGACAGCGGCGATGGCGGCAGCGGCAGCGGTGACAGCGGCGCTGACGACGGACAGCCTTAACCGCCCGGGGCTGCAGGGAACTTTCAGCTACCCTGCAAGCCCCCTTCTTCAACCTCGAACATTAACCCTTTAAATCCTAAACGACTATGAGCAAAAAGACCTGGACCATCATCCTGCAGACTATCGCTAACATCATAGCGGCTGTACTGACTGCACTGGGAACTACCAGTTGCATGAGCTACGGGGGCATGCTGTAAAAAGACCCCCCATCCCCCCTGTTTAGGGGGGCTAACGACCAAAAAGCCCGACGACAGTTATTTGCCGCCGGACTTTTTTTTGCTATTCCCCAGCGTAGCGCATTGTCCACGGGCATTCGGATGAACCTGGGGTCTGACACCTGTGGTACATTTTTTATTCATAGCCTTCATCCCAGTCGTAGTCGCGGGAGCGGCCGGGGGTGCTGCCGCCGCCTCCGGGGGTGAGACCGCTGTTGCCATTTATATTGTCCACCTGACTGCCTGCCAGGATTTGTTCGTCCTGCTGCAGCAGGATTATTTCTATTGCCGGGGTTTGATATTGCTTTTTCATTTTGTTTATGTTCATTTGAGGGGGAGTTCTTGCCTGTGGCAAGCGAGCGGAGCTCGAGCGAAGGAGTTCTTCGCGTAGCGAAGCGTCCCTTTGGGCCCCTCGTCCCCATGCTCCCCTCCCTTCGGGAGGGGTTGGGGGTGGGTTATTATTTTATTACTACCTTTCTACCATTATATATATACATGCCTTTGCGTACGGGCTTTTCAGAGAGTTTGCGACCGTCGAGGGTGTACCATGTGGCGGTGGCCGGTTCTCTTGAAGTTTCATTGATGCCCGTCGTCCGGTCTTCACCGAAGTTCATTACCATGCGGCTGGCAGCGGGCGTCTTCAGGTGGAAGTAGGCGCGGCAGGCGTTCAGGGTGTAATTGGCATCGGTGGGGTAATACAGCTTGTTGCCGGCGCCCACGAAATAGTTGCTGTTGTCGGCGGCATAGATGACCGCAGGACTGAAGATGCCCACGAAGTCGACGGCATCGGTCTCGGTATTGACGGTGGTGCCGCTGATGGTGACGTCCGCGAATACAGGACTGATGATGTCTGATGAAGCGTTCATCATTGGAACGGCCTGTCCGTTGCTCACCTGCCAGTTTGAGCCGAGCAGGGATGCGAGTTCGCTGCCTGTGGCTGTGGTGTATGTGCCTCGGTCATCATTCTGATTGCCACTGCTGGTTGCTTCAATTGTGGAGTAGCAGTTGGTGATGGTGCCACGACCGTTCACGCGTGCTATCCTGGAGATAACACCTGGATTGACAAACGTGCCTGCGTTCAGACAATTGGTGATATTAGGTGTCGATGCATCGTCCCATCCTACGAGACCGCCGACATTGGTCATGGTGCCCGAACCGCCGCTGACATAGCCGAAGGTGCCGTCGAAGAGACAGTCGGTCATGGTGAATGGTGAAGATTTGGCATGTCCGATGATGCCACCACTGTGTACTGTGCCTGTACCGTCAGGGAATAATATGCTGGCGCTGACGTGGCAATTCCTGACGGTCACGCCGTTAGCCTGACCTACAAGTCCGCTGGCATGATAGGCTTTGGTGGCACTCAGGGTCACTGTTCCTGTCACATTCAGGTTGGCGATGGTAGCTCCGCTGACGTAAGCAAACGGCGCACAGAACTGTCCAGAACCCGCCAGGGTGATGTTGATCGTATGGCCTTCGCCATCGAATGTGCCTTTGAACATATTGTCGCTGGTACCTACTGGGGCCGTGACGTCAATATCGGCAGTCAGACGCACAACCTTACCTTCGTATGAGTTGCCATTTCTCACATTAGCAGCTAAGTTATTCCAATCCTCCTGACTGGATATCTCAAGGTCATAATCCCACTTCACCAGGTAGGGTTTGCCGGCCTCGATGGCCGTCAGCGGATCTTGGCTGAAGTTGAGCGTCAGGGTGCCATCAGCAAAGCTGCTGCTCTCCAGGGCGCGCACATCGGCACCGGCAAGCGGAGTGTCCGTGAAGTCGCTGACGGCGAAGGGCAGGCACAGCGTGTTCCAGTCGCCGTCCTTATAGAGGGTGCGTCCGGAGATCGTCACATTGGCCATACCATTCTGCCAACCGTTGATAGCATTCGTATTGTCGGCATTGTCAGCTAATTCCATTATTTTCACGAGCTTCACCGTCAGGTCGAAACCATCATCGCCGGTGAGTTGGGATTGGAAAGATAGCGTCATATACTGACCTGTGCTGAGGGCGTTATTGATACTGGTTGTACCAACCGCATTGATAATACAGTTTTGGCCTTCGATGGCTTCGC
>JAILAA010000083.1 GCA_024681875.1 Prevotella sp. | reverse complement strand
CGCAACCAACCCGACAACCCCAGCTTATGATAAAAGATGCTGCGCTCGCGCTCCAACTCGTTCTCGCGTCGCCGATCCTCTTCTATCTCGTCGCCAAACTTCTCCCTGAAAGACCTGTGAAGGTTCTCGGCCCTCATCTTGCCGACACCCTCCACATTCATCAGCCGCTTCCAGTCCTTCAATATCACGTCAAATGTCTTACGGCCAAACTTCGCCACAATATCCTGGCTCAACTTCTTGCCGATTCCCTTCACGTCGCACTCGCAGATGTACTCTGCCATTCCCTCTGTGGTCATAGTTGCTGGTTTTCGTTTGATTCGTAAAAGTCTGGGCATTTGCCTTCAAGTCCGCGCTCTATCTCATCGTTGTGGTCTTTGTCGCAGATGAACATGTACGGGCCGTTGCTGTAGTCGTAGAATATGTCCGTGCAATGGTCGCAGAAAAAGCACGCTTTCGGATGTGCCATAACTGCGTATTCTTCGCACTCATATCTTCTTGTCGCTTCTTCTCTTGATACCATACTATAATTACTTTAATTCATCAATAACCTCACCGACCTCCCATTCCTCGTAGTTGAATCTGTAAGGGCGTGAGGTGTTTCGTTCGTTACAAAATGCTTCTGCCTCTTCCTTGGTTCCGAGGCACGCCATGTTGCGGGTTTACTTCAGAATGTATAACAAGCAGACTTTATGGCTTCTAATAGCCACGCTTTTTCGCCATCTTCGTCACCTTGTTCTTTGCACTTCTTTGCTTCATCAAAGCAATATTTTATATAACCATCATTTGGTGTTTTTGTATCAAACCTTGCGAGAATAAATGGTAATGTTATCGTGACAGACAATACCACTAATGTCACGATTATAAAAATTATTAGTTCTATATTTGTCATAGTTCTTTTAATTCTTCTTCAAGTTTCTGAATATCGTCTTCTATCTTTTTACGGATGTTGATGTTCGTCTGATAGAGCATTCCCTTGTGGTCATGCTTAACGAGTAACACCATAAAGTTGAATATCTCGTCTGGCTTAGAGTCTTTGTTGAGTTCGTTGAACTTATCAATTATTTCACTCTGTAGTTCTTGCAGCCCTTTGATTGCGTTAAGGATTCTCTGCGTATAATACACTTGTTCTTTTGTCATAGTTCCTATGCTTTATGGTTTTACATATATCCGATAGTCCATTCTGCCCCAACCACCGGCAGCGATGACTTTCGTCACCTCCTTGTATTGCCATGCGTCGGGGATTTCCTCAAGCAGCTCTCCTCGCTTGTAGTTGATGCGATTGTAGTCCAACGGCTTGTTGTCCGCCCATACCCCGATGTCGCCCCATTCGCTTTTACATTGCTGAAGCATTTCGTTGATGAACTCCACGGCGGTCTTCGCCTGATAGTCCACGATGTCATAGGGAGCTGTGCAATCACTTCCCATGCTGTGCGTCTGAATAAATCTCATAGTTCCTAATTCGTTCAATTCGTGTAATTCGTGTTCAAAAGAAAAGAGAGCCGACGCTAACATCAGCCCTCTTTTACTTCTTCACTCTTCACAAAAACCAACAGGCGGTCGGTCGATTTCTCGCGGTCGAGGTCGAAGCCGTGGTTGTAGTAGTTCTCAGCCACACTGTTCAACGTAGCGTTGTCGCCAGCGTTCTCGATATTCACGAAGATGTACCTGCGTCGGTACACCTTGCCGTAACCCATGACTTCACGAAAGCCTTTCTCGTTGAAGTCGCTGATGAGCTTTTCCTGTTGTTTGATACGTCGCCACTGAAGGCTGATCGTGAGGGCCATGATTGCACAGGCCAATGTTATTAAAATAAATGGTGTTGTCATAATTTTCTAATTCGTTTAATTCGTGGTTAAAAAGTTTATCACAAATCACTTAAATATTTGTTTGAAGTATTCCCTGTTCACGGCCTTGCGGAGTAGGAATGGCATCTTCAGTCGCATGATGTTTTCGAGGTCGGTGGTGTCGGCATCACCCTCGTTCCAATGGTCCAGTTCCTTGCAGACGTGCTTCATGAGATGTTCCGTCAGCAGTTCACTCTTTTGGTTGATGTTACGGTCAATGTTCGTCTTTGCGATTTCGATGAAGAACGCCACATTCGCGTATCGCTCATATCTGCCAACCTTAAATCCTACGCCAATGGCCGCTTTGGCCATATTGAAGTCAACCGTCTCAACCACACAGCCTGTTATCTTTGCTTTTCTCATAATTCGTTTAATTAGTAAAATTCGTGGTTTTGAATATTCATTTTTGACTCCCCTCATACCTCTCGTACAGGTCCAACGCCATGATGAGGGCTTGCACGGGGTCCACCTTGCACGAGTCGCTCTGGCTGCGCTTCACGGGGCGTTTGTTCTCACGCCCGTCTATCTCCAGCACGCAGTTGCCGAAGCACCAGGGCCACAGGGGACTTGGCGAGAACGATATAAAGGGAATAGGCGAAAACATCGCACTATACAAATCGTCCGTCGGACCGTTGAACTCGGAGTTGAGCTGACTCACCACCTGGACGTACATCTCGGGCTTCTGCACGTTCATGTCGCTCTGAAGGAATGCCAGCAGCGAGTTGATGGGGTCTTTCGACTGGTACTTGTCATATCCCCAATACATGAACTGACAGCCCTTGCCCAACAGCTCCTTCGTGCGGGCAATAAACATTGACGGCTGGAATACCTTGCCCTCCGAGACGTGCAACCATCCCTGCTCAATCCACGACTCATACAGCGGTCGGATGGCGGAGCGTTCCAGCGTCTCCTGCTTGATCCATGCGTCGCAGTCGGCAAAGAACTCGGTGCCTCGCCCTGACGGGTGTCGCCGTGCTGCCAGGTACGATGCCGTGTGGAGGTCGTTGCCCTGCGAGAAGTCCAAGCCGGTGAAGATGACCCAACCCTCTTGCGCCGTGCATTGGTCTATGCGGCGGTCGGTTTGCAGCGGGCGTACCTGTTCGGGCTTTATCCATTCCTGTATCTTCCCGCTGCTGTACACATTAAACAGCTTGGCAATCACCTCGCCCGTGTCGCCGTCGCGCTGCGCCTTGGCTATCTGGTCGTCGTAGAACTGGTGCTGCACAATCACTCCCAGCATCGGGTTCACCTTGTGGCGCACCGTCTTGTTCGTCAGCAGGTATTGCTCCTCCCGCTGCCATGCGTCAGGCTCCAGCAGCAGCGTCATCGTGCGGTCGTCGGTCAGCACGGGCTGCACCTCGCCCTTGGCAATGCTCTGCTCGCGCTCCAGCATACCGTGAAGGCCGTCGAGTATCTGGATGAACGGCCCCTCGGTGATGCGTCCTGCCGA
>JAILAA010000071.1 GCA_024681875.1 Prevotella sp. | reverse complement strand
GGGCAAAAGCTCTACCTCTTCCATGATGCTTTTGCCCTTTCAGGGCGTAGGCTGCGCATCACATTTACCCAGGGCGATGCCCTGGGCTGGGAGCTTTTTGGCCTTTCAGGCCGTCTTTGCGGAGCTTGCGAAAGTTGAATTAGAAATGCAAATTAGAAGCGGAATGAAAGACTTTTTAAGGTTTCGTTTTTTGAAATTCCTTTGGCGGTTTCAGTTTTTTCCTGTAATTTTGCAGGCAAAAGGTTTTAAAGACACCCGAGAAGGACACAACCAATATGGCAAAGCAATTAACAGAAAAGGTCAGCTGGGTCGGCAAGGTCGACTGGGAGCTGACGCATTTCCACGGCGACGAGCTGTCTACACACCGCGGCTCCAGTTATAACTCCTACCTTGTGCGCGACGAGAAGGTGGCGCTCATCGACACTGTGTGGCAACCCTACGACAAGGAGTTTGTCAGTCGCCTGAAGCAGGAGATAGACCTAAAAACCATCGATTTCATCGTGATGAACCACAATGAGATCGACCACAGCGGCGCCCTGCCCGAGCTGATGCGCGAGATTCCCGGCACGCCCATCTACTGCACGAAGAAGGGCGAGGCCATCATACGCGGACACTACCATCAGGACTGGAACTTCGTCAACGTGAAGACAGGCGACACGCTCTCTCTGGGACAGCACACGCTGACATTTGTGGAGATGACGATGATGCACTGGCCCGACTCGATGCTGACCTACTATGACGGCGACGGCGGCATCATGTTCTCGAATGACGCCTTCGGCCAGCATTTCGCCTCAGAGTCGCTCTACAACGACCGCGTCAACGAGGCCGACATGATGTATGAGGCCGAGAAATACTACGCCAACATCCTCAATCCTTTCAACGCAATGGTGGCGAAGAAGATTCCGCAGATTGAGGCGATGAATCTGCCCATCAAGCTCATCTGCCCCTCGCATGGCGTCATCTGGAAGGAGAATCCACAGCAGATTATTGAGAAATACAAGCAGTGGGCCAATGCCTACCAGGAAGATCAGGTGACGATAGTCTATGACACGATGTGGCAGTCGACACGCAAGATGGCCGAGGCCATAGCCGACGGCATCCGCGACGTGGCACCTGAGACAACGGTGAAGATCATGAACATCAACCGCGACGACAAGAACGACGCACTCACCGAGATGTGGCGCTCGAAGGCCGTCCTCGTAGGCTCGCCCACCATCAACAACGGCCATTCCTTTGCCATCGCCGGACTCTTGGAGATGGCCGCCGGCCTGAAATTCAAACAGAAGAAGGCCGCTGCCTTCGGTAGCTATGGCTGGGGCGGCGGCTCAGTAAAGCAGATCAGCGCCAAGCTACAGGAGGCGGGCTTCGAGCTGGTCAACGACGGCATCGCCAAACTGTGGGTGCCCGACGAGACTGAACTTGGCGATTGCCGCGAATACGGGCGCAACTTTGCGCAAGCGCTGGCATAACCAGTAGCATTGCGGAGATAAAACAATGTCGCCTTTGCAGCGTTTAGAGTCCGTTGCAAAGGCGACATCATCATTTTTTTTACTATTTTTCTTCTGTGAGATGTCACAAATGACACTTTCTGGCGTACTATAGATAGAATGACACAAGAGGGATTCAAGGAAGAGGTATTGCGGATACGTCCCAAGCTCATCTCGGTGGCACGGCGCTATGTAGGCGACGACGATGCCGAGGACACGGTGCAGGATGTGCTGCTGCGCCTATGGCAGATGCTCGACAGCCTGCGCCCACCTATCGACAGCCTCGCCATAGTGCTGGTACGCAATCTCTGTGTTAGCCACCTGCGCAAGCAACGCCACGATGCGGATGCCGCGATAGCCTTGACACCAACCGACAACGACGATGCTGGCATCGAGCATCTCATGGCAGTCATCGAAAGTCTACCCGCGATGCAGCAGGTCCTCTTGCGCCTCCGCCACATGGAGGGAATGGAGATGAGCGACATTGCCGCGATTACCGGCAGCAATGAAGTGGCAGTGAGAAAAGCCCTAAGCCGCGCCCGTCAGGCAGTGAGACTACAATTTTTTAAACAGAACACAGAATGAGCCAAAAAACTCACAACGACATGACCGATAATATCCTGAAAATACGCACGCTCATTGACCGTTTTTTCGACGGTGAAACCACGCTTAGCGAGGAGCAGGAGCTCTATGCATTCTTCCGCGAAGCCAAAGACCTGCCCGAAGACTTGGCATCTTTGCGTCCAATGTTCCTTGCGTATGACGCAGTCCAGTCTGTTGCGTTATCAACGCAACAAACGAAACGGCCTGCGCTACGCCGCCGCTGGCTACCCTGGGCTGTAGCTGCCGCCGTTACCGTGCTTTTGCTGGGTGGCGCCACGCTTCTCTTCACCCGTCATACGCCCGCATTTCCAACTAACGAGGAGGAATATGTAGCTTATATCTACGGCGAGCGCACCACCGATCCCCATGTGGTATTGGCCGAAATGCAGACCACGATGATTGCCATGCAAGGCAATGGCTCCGACGTGGTGGAAGATCAACTGAAAGCAATGTTTGACAATTAATAGAGTAATGGATATGAAACGACTGTTGTTTTTATTATCATTGATGGCTTCACTCTTGCCGGCCAACACTGCCTTGGCACAGACGGGATTGAAGGTGAATGACCTGTTCGAGGGGCGCGTCATTCCGCAGGAGCGCATGATAGAAACCCGCGTGCGTGGCAAGTCACTGGAGAAATACCAGTTGACCTACTACCGCAGTCTGCGAATGAACGTCACTCACGACGAAGCCGGGCGGCTGCGCCAACTGTTGGGGCAGGACGAGGAGCAGAGCATTGACATGCGAACCTATCGTAAAAACCCTCACCGTTGGGATACCTGGACGTGCAAACTGCAAATGCCATCGGCTGGCAGCAAGAACCGCTTCCTATGCTTTCAGGAGTTGTGGAACAAAGAGCACGATGAGTGCGAAGTGACCGTCATCTACATGGAGGGCGACGTCGGAAGCCTGGAAGAACTGGAAGAAAAATTGAAAAAGTAAAAAATTGAAAAAGTGAATAATTAAAAAATTATATACCATGAAACGTATCACACTTTTATCATTTATCAGTTGTCAGTTGTCATTTAGCAGCGCAGCTGCACAGACAGACACGCTCGTCATCAACGAGCCGCACAAGGTGACCATTGTCAGCAACGACTCCCTGCAGCGCATCATCGTCAACGGCAAGCGGGGCGACAGCGACTTCGTCTATCAGAACACCATCCGCCTCGTAGACGGCAATTATGAAAGCAATGTCAGCATCAGCCGCGACCATTGGGAGCTCATCCCTTCACTGCCTGTTGGACGCAGAAGTGAATCAGATTCCAGGCATGACTTCCGAAACACCCTTACAGCCCACTTGGGCGTAGGTTTCACTGCGCCGACCCATGCCGACAGTCGCTTAGACTTCTCAACGTTTAAGTCATGGGAGTTTTTCGCCAATATCTTGCAATGGGACCACTCCATGGACCGTCATTGGCACGATATCATCTCGTTTGGACTGGGTATTGACTGGCGCAATTATCGCATCACCGACGATCTGATGTTCACCAAGGACATAGACGGTAACGTCATATTAGACCGCTACCCGCCGGAGGTCGAGCCGAAGTTCTCGCGCATCAAGGTATTCTCACTGACGGCTACGCTGCGCTATGAGCATGACTTCGGTCACGGCTTCGCCATCGGCTTCGGCCCCATCGTGAACTTCAACACCTACGCCAGCATCAAGACGCGCTATAAGCTCTTGGGCGACAAGGTGAAACACATGGAGAAGAACATCAGCCAACGGCCCATCACCATCGACTGGATGCTGAACATGCGCGTTGCCAACTTCCCGTTCTATGTGAAGTACAGCAATGACAACGTGCTGAAGGACGGCAGCATCAAGTTCCGCTCCCTGTCCTTCGGACTCTACCTCTAAGTCAGACTTGAAATACCAAGGAAAAGCAAAAGAAAAAAACAATTTTCTTTTGCTTTTCGCTTGCTTATTCGTACCTTTGCAGCGCTAAATGAAAGCAGAACATTTTCCTACGAATAATTATCACAAATAAACATAATACATAGATGAGAAAAAACTTTGTAGAAGAACTCCGCTGGCGTGGTATGCTGGCACAGATGATGCCTGGCACAGAAGAATTGTTAGAGAAGGAAATGGTGACGGCTTATCTCGGCACCGACCCGACGGCAGACTCACTGCACATCGGCCATCTCTGCGGCATTATGATGCTACGTCACTTGCAGCGCTGCGGCCACAGGCCCGTCATCCTCGTGGGTGGAGCAACCGGTATGATTGGCGACCCCAGCGGCAAGAGCCAGGAGCGCAACCTGCTGAACGACGAGACGCTGCGCCACAACCAGGAGTGCATCAAGGCTCAGGTGGCCAAGTTCCTCGACTTCGAAAGCAAGGACGAGAACGCTGCCTTGATGGTGAACAACTACGACTGGATGAAGGACTTCACCTTCCTCGACTTTGCCCGCGAGGTGGGCAAGCACATCACCGTGAACTATATGATGGCGAAGGAGAGCGTGCAGCAGCGCCTCAACGGCACAGCTCGCGACGGTCTTTCGTTCACCGAGTTCACATACCAGCTCTTGCAGGGCTACGACTTCCTCTACCTCTATCAGCACTACGGCGTGAAGCTGCAGTTAGGCGGCAACGACCAGTGGGGCAACATGACCACGGGCACGGAGCTCATCCGTCGCACCCTGGGCAACGACGTCGAGACCTTCGCCCTCACCTGCCCGCTCATCACGAAAAGCGACGGCAAGAAGTTCGGCAAGACCGAGAGCGGCAACATCTGGCTTGACCCGAAGCGCACCACGCCCTACAAGTTCTATCAGTTCTGGCTGAACGTCAGCGACGACGACGCCGAGCGCTACATCAAGATCTTCACCTCGTTGGAGAAGGAGACCATCGATGCCCTTATCGAAGAGCACAAGCAAGACCCGGGACGCCGCATCCTGCAGAAGCGTCTGGCCGAGGAGACAACCATCATGGTGCACTCGCAGGAAGCCCTCGACATGGCCATTGAGGCTAGCAACATCCTCTTTGGCAAGGCCACGAAGGAGGCGCTGCAGAAGTTGGACGAGCAGACCTTCCTTGACGTGTTCGACGGTGTACCGCAGTTCACCATCCAGAAGGACCAGCTGGGCCAGGTGGCCAGCGAGCTCTTCACGGCTACCGCTAATGTCTTCAGCAGTAAGCGCGAGATTCGCGAGTTCCTGAAGAGCGGCGCCCTCAGCCTGAACAAGGAGAAACTAACTGACGACCGCGCCATCACGGCCGACGACCTCATCGACGCCAAGTATCTGCTCGTGCAGCGTGGCAAGAAGAACTATTACCTCGTCACCGTTCAATAATATTATAGGTATATGAAAAAGTTTTTCGCAGCAGCATTGTTCTTGCTGATGGCCGTCACAACGATGATGGCACAGGAGGCCATGCCGCCCATCCCCATTGACAAGGATGTGCGCATCGGCAAGCTTGACAACGGACTGACCTACTACATCCGCCACAACGAGTGGCCGGAGCACGTGGCCAATTTCTACATCGCACAGCGCGTGGGTTCCATCCAGGAGGAGGAGAGCCAGCGCGGACTGGCACACTTCCTCGAGCACATGGCCTTCAACGGCTCTGAGCACTTCAAGGGCAACGACCTCATCGAGTTCACCCGCTCCTTAGGCGTGGAGTTCGGCAGCGACCTCAATGCCTACACCAGCATCGACCAGACCGTCTACCGTGTCTGCAACGTGCCCACTGCGCGCCAGTCGGCACTTGACTCCTGCATGTTCATCCTCAAGGACTGGAGCAACGGTCTGCTGTTGGACAAGAAGGAGATAGAGAAGGAGCGCGACGTCATCCATAATGAGTATCGCTTAGGCGAAGGCCCGTCGATGCGCATGATTCAGCGCGCCCTGCCAAAAATTTATCCCGGCTCGAAGTACGGCGAGCGTATGCCCATCGGCTTGATGAGCGTCGTCGAAAACTTCAAGCCGAAGGAGCTGAAAGCTTATTACCAGAAGTGGTACCGTCCTGACAACCAGGCCATCATCGTGGTGGGTGACATCGACGTAGACCACTTCGAGGCAAAGATCAAAGAGCTGTTCGGCGGCATCAAGGTCAATCCGAAGGCCCCGAAGGTCATTCCCGAGGAGGTGCCCGACAACGATGAGGCCATCTACGTCTTCGAGAAGGACAAGGAGCAGCAGATGAACCAGATTCTGCTCTTCATGAAGCACGACAACACCAAGCCAGAGGAGAAGAAGAACATGGACTACCTGCTTGAGATCTACGTGAAGGCCGTGCTCTCGAACATGTTCAACGCCCGTCTGCAGGAGCTGACCAACGATCCCGACTGCCCCTTCCTGCAAGCCATGGGCGATGACGACGACTATCTGCTGGCCTCCACGAAGGGCGCCTTCCAGATGATGGGCGTTCCCAAGGAGGGCCGCGACATGGAGACGCTTACCGCTATGGTTCGCGAGGCACGCCGTGCTGCCGAGTTCGGTTTCACCGCTACCGAGTATGAGCGCGCCAAGGCCGACTACCTCAGCGGCTTGGAGAAGCAGTACACCAACCGCGCCAAGATCACCAACGATGACTTCGGCGACCAGTACCGCGACAACTTCCTCACCAACGAGCCCATCCCCGCCATTGAGGACCTGTACCAGATCATGCAGGCTATTGCACCCAGCATTCCCGTCGACGTCATCAATATGGCCCTGCCTGAGATGATCAGCAACTCGGACAAGAACTTCATCGTCATGGAGTGGGCACGCGAAGCCGACGGCCTGACCTATCCCACTGAGGAAGACATGAAGGCTGCTGTGGCCAAGGCCCGCGCCGAGGAGATTACTGCCTACGTGGACAACGTGAAGGACGAGCCCCTCATCAGCGAAATGCCTGAGAAGGGCACCATCGTCAGCGAGACCACCGACAAGCAGTTCGGCTATAAAGAGCTGAAGCTCAGCAACGGTGCTACCGTTATCCTCATGCCTACTGACTACAAGGACGACGAGGTGCAGATGAAGGCCTGGGCCGACGGCGGCAAGGGTCTCTACGGCAGCAAAGATTTCTCAAGCCTGAAAGTGTTCGACGAGGTCATCGGCATGAGCGGCCTCGGTGCTTTCTCCAGCACGGAGCTGAGCAAGGCCCTCGCTGGTAAGGTGGCCAACGCCGACCTCTCGCTGACCGAACAACGCCAGTACTGCACGGCACACTCTACGCCGAAGGACATGGAGACGATGTTCCAAATGGTCCACCTCTACTTCACCAACGTCAGCAAGGACGAGAAGCAGTTCCAGAACCTGATGACACAACTCGACATGGCCCTGAAGAACAAGTCACTGTCGCCCGACATGGTCTACAGCGACTCGCTCTCTGCCACGCTCTACGGACACAATCCCCGATACAACACTATCGACGTGAAGGATCTGCCCAACGTCGATTACGACCGCATCCTCGAGATTGCCAAGGAGCGCTATCGCAACGCTGGTGTCTTCACTTTCGCCTTCGTAGGCAAGTTTGACGAGGAGACCATTCGTCCGCTCATCGAACAGTACATCGCATCACTGCCTGCCACGGGCGAGAAAGCCGATAAGCCCATCGACGTGCAGACCATCGTCAAGGGCGAGGTAAAGAACCACTTCACTATGAAGAGCGAGAGCCCGAAGGCCATTGACGTGGAGATATGGAGCGCCGAGGCACCCTACACGCTCGACAACATCGTGAAGATCGACGCTACAGGACAGATTCTCTCAATGATCTACCTGAAGACCATCCGTGAGGACGAGAGTGCCGCCTACAGCTGTGGCGCATCCGGCAACTTCAACCTGCGCGGCTCCAAGCCTATGATGCTGCTGCAGGCCTATTGCCCGATGAACCCCGACAAGAGCGAGATTGCCCTGCGCCTCATCCGCGAGGGCATCGAGGGGGCTGCTAAGAGCATCGACCCCGAACAGTTGCAGAAGGTGAAGGACTATATGCTGAAGCAGATTGACATCGACGCCAAGACCAACAGCTACTGGATGAACGTCATCGACCAGTGGCGTACCTTCAAGTTGGACCGCTACAACGACTACAAGAAGACTGTCGAGGCCCTGACGCCCGAGTCGCTCAGCCGCTTCATCCGCGAAAAGATACTTGGCAGTGGCAACCACGTGGAGGTAGTCATGCTGCCCGAGTAACAAGCTGGTCTTCCATCATTTCGTTGCATATTGGGGCATTTTACCGACCCAGAAGGAAATCGGAAAACAGGCAGGGAATTTGCCCCTGCCTGTTTTCTGTTGTCCCATTGGAGTATTGGAGTTAGACTGCGCATATTCAAAATTAAAGCCTGGACCTTCACAAGCCCAAGCTTCCCAAACAATATAAAGTTCTGAAATTGCCCGTACTTCTACGAGCTTATTTCTAAAAAAACGGCATCGCCCTCTTGCGCTCAAAAGAACGATGCCGTCAAAACGAACTACTAACTATCTGTAACTAACCTGAAAAACTGCGACAAAGATAATAACTTATTCTATAATGAACCCTCTAAAATTGCATCTTATTTTTTATTCCATGTATCATTTGTCACAAAAGAGACAAAACAAACAAAAAATAATTGATTATCCGTTAGTTTTTCTTCACACCGAAATTCTTTCGATAATCATCGTTAATAAGATGACTGGCATCATGGCCGTCGAAGCGAGTGGGGGCAATGACGAAATCGGGTACATTGAAGGACAGGAAACAATCGCGATAGAAACGGCGCGGATTGCGCTGGGGCAGCATAAAGGCCTTGCCGACATTGCCCTTAGCATCGACATGACAGAAATAGGGGCGAGTGAAGAGACCGTCGTCGCGGCGTGAGCTGAACACAATCCAGCGTGAGTTCGTGCTCCAGTTGTGGAATGACTCGGTGTCGTCGCTGTTTGCACCGTCCATGGGACGGCTCTCTCCCGTAGCAAGGTCAAGCAGCCAAAGATCGGCCTCATGATGCCAGATGCTGAACTGTCCATAGTTGGAGACAGTATAGCAAAGGAAACGTCCGTCGTAGGAGGGCCGGGGGAAGGAGATGGAAAGCCCCGTCCCCGTTCCCTCCCCGAAGGAGAGGGGTGCGCCATGCGCAGCATCGATAATGGTATCTATCTGATTTCCGAATGTGCCAGTGGCAGGGTCAAAATCGATGCGGCAGAGGTTATAATGTATGGAGTCGAGCTGATGACTACCCTCAGGAAGGGCGCGGGCGGCACAGAAATAGAGGGAACGGCCATCGTGCGAAAAGACGGGATAGGTCTCATAGATGGTATCTTGCTTGAGCAAGGGTGAAAGCAACAGTTCATTATTCTCGACGTCATAGACCTGGATGTCGGAAGCAGTATCAAACACCTCAATGCGGTTGGGGTCGGCACTATGGAACAGCTGACTCGTGGCATTAGTGGAATAAGCGATATAGCGGCCTGAAGGATGCCAGTAGGGATAGACACAGAAGCCGAGGGTCTGGTCGGTCTTGGTATTGTAAGCAGTGATAGGGCCACCGTTATGGCGAAGCAACGTGGCTCCGTGCGAACCGCGGATATGAAGGCTCATGTCGGCGGGATTACCGCGGTTGAAGCTGTGGCAGTTGACGCAACCCTCGAACTGGGTATTCTCGATGAGCGCGCGCTCATCGAATGTAGAGAGGTCGCGCTCGTAAATGCCCATCTTGCTCCACACCTCATAGCCAGGCTCAATAAGACGGTAACAGAGGCCGTAGTCGATGCTATCGGGACTGACATAGATGGAGAAAGGCCGATAGGTGTGCCAACCGTCATCATACTTGGCCGAAACGGTCACGCTGAGCGAGTCGCCACGGTTATGGGCAAGCAGCTCATGCCAGTCGTCGATGTCGAAGTCTACTGCTTCGTCGCCTTGGCTGTGCAGGTCGTTCCCGTGGCTGTCAGTTATAACGGCATCGATCAGCAATGCGTTCTCATCGGCCATGCAAAAGTTGAGCGGAGCAATATTCACGGGTATAGTTACACCGACATAATCGGGGTATATCTGAGGCTGAACCGTCTCCTGCCTGGCATCCTTCACAGTTTCAGTGCAGGCAGTGAGCAGCATGAGAGAGAGCAGTGTGAATAGAATCTTTTTCACTATAAAATTATTCTTAATTCATAATTCTTACTCGCCGAAGGCGACAACTCTTAATTCGAAATTCTTAATTCTAAATTCTTAAGCAGCTTTTCATAGCCCTCGCGGTCGCCCGTTAATATATAGTAGGCCATGAGATATTCAAAGGCCAACCGGTTGTCCATATTGTGATTATAGAGACATTCGAGCATCTCAGGGGTCACATGGTCGCTGAAATAGAAGTCTTCAGTGTAGGCACACTGGCGCAGGCGTCCGTATTCGGGATGTTTGGCTATGGCCTCTTCATTGCCCAGCAACGGCAGGGTCTCATTGGCCCATTCGCGGTAGAAGAGGGTTTTCTGCAGTGCCGTGAGATATTTGCGAGCCACTTCGTAGTTGCCGAGAATCAGATTGGTCTGTGCCAGCCTTTTGTAGCATCGGGCACTCTTCTGGAAGTCAAGGATGGCTTCCTGAGCCTCGAACACCGTACGTTGAGCGACAGAGATCATACCTAACTGATAGAAGGCCTCGGCCGTAGGCAGAGGGCTGGTGGCATCGCGCTGGACATCGGGCAAGAGGCCCAAGATGCCGTTCTGGTTGTATTCGAGCAGGTGGCTGGCTAGTCTGCCATTCATCGCCAGAGCCAGATTCTGTACCGTCACGCCAATCTGGTTATTGGGTTTCTCGGCATTGACGGTCTCCAATATGCGATTCCACTGCTGGTGGCAAGCCATAAAGTCGTATTGCATCACCTTCTCAGCCTTGAAATTACTATTCCGCCAGATGAAACTGAGACCACAGAGAAAACAAAGGGCACAGAGAAGAGTGGATTTGACTATTTGAGACTTTGAGGTCTTGGGGTGGTGGAAAGTACGCACAAGGAGTGGAAGGATGATGGCAGACAGCCATGCTACATAAAGCAGTGTAGGGCATACTGTCGGGTAACGATGGTAATGGCTACCATTCCAGTAAGGACCTACCAAAAAATAGAGGATAGGTATGGTGACAAGAATGACGATGCGTCGCGTCCAACCTTTTGGGCACATAGTAAAGCCCCAGACAGCGAGCAGCGTAAGCAAGACAGCCCAGACGCCCCCTAACAGTGCATTCTCGTCGAGCAGGAAGAACCAGAGAAGGAACGAAGGTACAAAGCTAAGGCCATAGAGCCATCCCCATTTGGCCAAGCGCATTATCAGGAGCTGCACTGCTGAGAGCAGGAGTGCAATAATAGCTGCCCCCACCCAGGCAAAAAGGAAGAACTGCGTGCAGAAGCGCCCCAACAGGTCGACAACACCGCCTGGCAGCCTAACAATCTCCCACACGTAGGCACTGTCGAAAAGGAACAGCTGGTACTGCTCCTGATAATGAAGATGATGGGGGTAGGCCAGTCCGAAGAAGAGGAGGATGGCAATACCAAAGAGGAGAGTGGCAAGTACCTGCCCCCGTTGCTCCAGATTAGACATCTTTATAGACATCTTTCATCACACAGGGGAACCAGAAAGAAGCAACGGTTCTCTTGCCGTCTTCTGACTCCATAAAGAATTCACCTCCGAACATGTCGACAATAGCCCTGCAGATGGCAAGTCCTAACTGTGAAGAACGGCCGAATTCTTTCAAAGAATCTTCCTTCTGAACCAATGAGATGATGTCGGCATCCATCAGTTCGGTTTTACCCATGTCAATATCGTTGATAGAGACCTTAAGACCCCTGCGCTCACAGCTATACCTGATGAAGATGTCGCCCTCTGCAACGTTTTGGGCAGCATTCGTCAGCAGATGCATCATCAGCTGGTGCATAAGATTGGTGTCAAGGACGGCCCGGCAATGGGGCGAGAGGTCTGTGGAGACGCGGACGGAGACATCGGGCCTGGTGTAATTCATGGCCTCGCGCCGATAAGATGCCATAAGCTCGATAAGGTTAACTTCAATGAACGTGAAGGACGGAGTGACGCCTTCGAACTTGGACATCTCGTGTATCTGCGCGACGAAATCAGTTAATTCCTTTGAGTAGTTAGATATCTTGGTTACCAATTCCCTTGTCTTATCAGGCTGCATTTTTTCGTTTTTCTCCTCAAGAATCGTGTTGCAATTGTCTGTGATGGCGTTCAAAGGCAAGCGAAGGGTACGGCTGATATTCTCAATAAACACCGATTTCAATTGCTCACTCTTCTGAGCGCGAGAAACAGCTACATTCACACGCTTCATATAGTGACGATGTAGAAAGAAAAAGCAGATGCCGAAGGCAATTAGTAAAAGGATAATGATCAAGATAGCTGTACTCATAATGGAATCAAAGCTGTTTAAAAATAGGTTTTAGAGTGCAAACTTACATAAAATTTTCGAATTATACAACTATCGGATATAGAAATGTCTTTTTCTTTAGAGGAAATCAAGAAAAATGATATGATTTATTTAAATACCTGGCTAAACTCCTCAACGCTGATTTTGACAGGCTCAACCATGAACTCCGGACGATTATAGCTCTTCAGGAGGCTGATATGCAGCTCGGGATCTTCCTGTGGCAGCATAAAAGCCTTTTCAACTTTTCCATTGTTGAAATAGGAGAAATAGACACGACAGAAGTTACCATCGTCGCGACGGCTGGCCACCATGATCCAATGGCCATTACTCGACCATGAGGGATAGCTGTCGGGCCTGCCCTCACTGTTCAGTTTCGAAAGGTCGAGGCGCGACGGAGTCGCAATGCTATCAGCCGAACATTCCAGATTTTCCGGATTCTCTGGATTTACAGGTTCAATGGACAAAGAGTCGAGCGGCAGACAGACGATGTCACCATCGTTATGCCTGATATGGAAACAGCCGTACTGGCCTTCTGCAAACAGAAGATAGCGTCCGTCGGGACTGACTCGTGGCAAGGTTGCGCTCTTATCTTGCGAGGCGGCATCGTAGACAAGCTCTTCTTCGCCAAAGCCATGCGTTGCCAAGTCAAACGAGCGGCGATAGAGGTTGTATTGAATCTTTGGATAGAAAGTTCTGATATCCTTGTCGCGCATATCCTCAGGAAGAGGAACGGACTTGCAGTAATACAGGTATTTGCCGTCGGGCGACCATGTAGGATAGACCTCCAAGAGGTCGGGGTCGGCACTGACAACGCTCACAGAGTCGGTCGTCACATCATAGAGAATCAGGTCGCTCGCTTCATCATAGACCTCAATTTTGTTGGGATTCAACGTATGGAATCCCTGCCGCGTCCTGTTGGTCGAGAAGGCTATCAGCTTGGCTGTGGGGTGCCATGACGGATAGACGCCAGAAGAGATGGTATAGTCGCGCTTCAGATTGACTTTCGACACTTTGCCGTCGTTTACAATCACAGTACCGGCATTAGCAAGGCGCACATGGAAGAGCATGTTGTCGGTCTTGTAGTTCTGATAGCTGTGGCAGTTGATGCACTGGCCAATCTTGTTGTCATTCATGGTAATCTCGTTGTTGAAGATCTGTGTCTCTTCAAACGAGGTAAGATTGCGCTGGGCAATCTCCATATATGTCCATGCCACATACGAAGGCTCGATGAGGCGATACGACAGGTATTCGTCAATCGGCTCTTCGGCCACATGTATTTCAAACGGGTTGAACGACAGCCACTCGTCCTGCTTCTGGCCCCAGACCTCCACCTTGATGCTCTTGCCCTTCGAGGCATTGAGCATGTCGTGCCATTCCGACTCGGGTATCTGTACTTTTACACCATCGCCGTATGTCTGCTGCTGCCCGTCGGGAGTCGTGAGACGTGCCACGCACGCTTCGAACTGGTCGGCGGGAAGCATAAAGTTAAGCGGTGCAATATTGTAAGGCACGGTGACATCGCAATAATCAGGGAAGATGGCTGGCAAACACTGGGCCTCTTTGGAAGAGGAGGGCACAGCAGGGTGATGCCCACACGATGACAAGAACAACAAGCCAATTGCCAGAAACAGGAAATAGGGATAGAAATATCTTTTCATAGTTTTCTTACGATTGAACTGCTTGACTAATATTGCCAGTTATATTTATAGGTTTATTACCGAAAATGTTGTACCACCAGTAGGTGTCCCCATAGTCTTTTCGCATTTCCTCACCGACCTTATCAAGTGTGATGCCAGGCTTTGCCAGACTTTCAAGGGCAGCCCAGAACTGTTTGTAGCGTTCGTAGACGGACTCCTCAACAGGGAGCATCATTCGCCTTTTTTCGGGTGCTTTGTCCATGTACAGGATATAAGCCTCCATCGCATGCAAAGGAAATTCCTCGTCCATGTGCAACTCCACATATTTATGCAGTGATGCCCAGAAGCGACGAGAATCGCAACGAATCATGGCATAGAACAACGCCTGCTCTGAAGCCACTTTGCTGTCTGACTCATACCAGAGACTGATGGCATTGACCAGATAACTGTCGCTGTTCTCAACGCCGGTGATTTCGTCAGGGAAGCATTTTTGCAGTTCTTTGATCTTATCTGTGACAGGAGCAGGTTGCCAGTCACTGTATAACGGATGATGATGCAAGATGGTGGTATAGCGTTCCACTAGTTTGTCATCTCCCTTAGCCAGGGCACAGCGGGCAAGCATCTTCAAGTAGAAGGGCGAGAAACCTGCCTGGATAGCATTTTCGAAATTCAGGCGGATGGCTTCATTCATCATACCGTAGTTGTAATAGACAAGAGGCGAAGCAATGTCCAAAAGGGTGACGTGAAGCGAATCGGGATTGTTGATGTTTTCACCGGAGTTGCCCAGTTTGAATGATCGGTCGAGCAGTCCGCCTTCGTTCATCAGAGCAATATTTTTGAGAAAGGCCATCGTGCTGGTTGGTCGCTTGTTCTTTTCAGCCATAGCAAGAACTTCCTTCCAGTTGTCGTCTTGGGCATAGCGCACCATGCGCATCTCGTCGATGTAGTTCCTGTCGTAATACATAAGCGACGAGGTAAAAATAATGCCTGCAACAGCACATAACACTGGAACAAATCGTTTGGCGATATAGCGTCCACACAGCGATGACAATGAAGAAAGAAATGCCATAAGCACAGAGACAGCACCCAACAACCAGAAGGGGGTGGAGAGATGCGGGCTATTATCATTAGGAGTCACAAAGCGTGGGAAACCGGCCAGCACAACATCGTCATTTCTCAGATTCGAATAGAGCAACTTATGCCAGACGGTAGCGGCAAAAAACATCAGGACAACACCTATCAGCTCACGCCAAGTGGGCTTATCAATAAGAGCAAGACATAAAATGAAAAGCAAAGCAAACCACCCCAGCAACGGATAGATGCATATACCCAACAAATACCAGGCAAGATGCCATTTGCGCGGGGTGCAGCGTGCTGTCCACAAAAGCGACAGCATGACCAGATAACCTACCGACTGGGAAAACCAATAGCCCCTGATTGTGGAGATATAGACCCAATAGCCTAAATCGACCACCGATGTAAGCAGACATGCGACCGGCAGGAGCATCAGCGCAATGGAACTATTCCCAACGTTTCTCCTCATACTCATCGTCTTTTCCTGCAGCCTGAAAGCCTTAACGCCCACAAAGAAAATGAGCATCCAGATAACTACCAGCACAGCTGAACCCAAGGCAGGCTTCACAAAAAGCTGCGTCAGCCAGGCTCCCACATACTGCATCAGGCCGAAGGGCTTAGACAGCAGCGTATGGAAGAAAGGTGTTCCATAGATAAACTCAGAACGGTCGTGTGCCGTATAAAGCACTTCTTGATTGATGTACAAGATATATACGACAAATACAATGAAAGCCAACATACTTCCATAGAGGGCGATATTGGATACCTTGCTTTTCTTCATCATTCTATTTTGCTATAAAAGGCTGACTCATTTGACCATGAGTCAGCCTATTAATAATTACTTGTGCTTTACTGCCATTCAAAGGAGTTGTATAAAAGCACTTGTATCAAACATTACTTGGTTACAGGTCTGATAGAAACGCCGAAACTAGAACTCATGTTGTGATAGATGTTCAGAGAATTATACTGACCATGCTGGAAAATCAGCATATTGGGCATGTTCTCATGGCCATTAACAGCTCCCTTTGAGCCATTGTTCTGCTCAGCCATTGAGGGGAAATGGTAGGTACCCCAGATTTCACCTGAAGCATAATAGCCGGCATTTCCGTTTCCGTACCACTTATCGCCGAAACGATAACCTGCAGCTGGCAAGAATATAAAATTGGTATTACCTTCTGCTTTAGAAGTCACTTTATAGCCATTACCAGTAAATTCCCATTCGCACTTATCGATCAACTCTTGTAATTGCTCAGTAGTTGGCATACTCCAGTTGCTGCCCCAGTTAGCAGTAGCCGGGTCATAGTCAGCCTTTGCAATGATGCTATAAACAGGGATATTAGAAATATCACCACCATTATAGTCATCACGCTGCTTTACACCAAACTGGTCTTTAATTTCAGCATTATTATTAGCTCTGGGAGACGAAAAATACCTGACTTCCCTGGAACTAATCAAGTCAATAGCGAGATCAGAATTCTTTTCGTACTTATACCTCTGGTAATAGTTCAATGTATCCTGAGCCGTTGGTTGAATATCATTACCGGCCTCATCCTTACCAAGTTTAAAAACATCTCTAAGATTTGGTATTCTTGCAACAAACTCAGAGCCATTCCAATTATAGACTAACTCGAAATCCATATTGGTAAGCGAAGCCTCCAGGAATCCTGTATTGCCCTTACTAATGACATCATTCAACTTATCCTGTAAGAAAGAATGAATTTTGTCTATTTTCTGATAATCAATTGCGGCTCTGGCAACAGAATCCATTCCAATTGTATCGCCAATAAACGTTATGTCTATAAGCATCGGCTCAGCAATCTTAACGATATGTGTTGTATCGCAAATCACTCCAGTCTTCTCTTCACCTTTGTATATATCAAACAAATCAGATACTGTTGTCTGAGCAATTACATCAGTGTATGATGTGAGATTGCCCGGGGTAATCTGAGTTCCAGTGATATCACCCCATACGAAGAGAATACCATTGTCTTCTGCTTTAGAAGCTCCAACATTCATATTAGCCCACTTAGTACCACTGGGGAGTCCCAAATCTACAGCTTCACCTACAGTTTTGAGATTGCCTGCATTTGCTGTATAATGGGCATCTACAGTATTATCGTTAATCTCCTCACTACAGGCTACAAATGCGCTTGATATAATTAGCATGGAGATTGCGAGCTTACTAAAATTCATTATATTTTTCATTATAACAGATATTTAATTGTTACACGCATAAGAACTTAAATTATTCCTCATAATATACTTTATTGAGTGTCATAGAGCCACTGTACAGCATGAGGTCAAGGTCACGGCCTTCACCACCCTTAGCACACTCCTTAGCCATAGTCGGGGTAATCTGAAGTTCATTCAAACCATTCACCCACTTAACATGATCGTAATAGGTATTACTCCACCAACCATTCATGACCTTCAAATCAAAATCTGGAGTCACGTCTGATACGTCAAAAATCAGAGTCTTAAGACCATTGTAAACATCATCAGAAATAGTGGGCAGATGTGCACCTTCGGTAGAACTGAAACGCATAGCTGCAGCATCCCAAGCACCAGGTTGGAATGGAAGTTGCGGATCTTTTGCAATTTCTTCATCTGGCCTATTAGGATCACCATAGATATAGTACTTTACAAGCGGGTTGGAGATTTCTTCACAGTTTACAGGGTATTCAACTGTAAGGACTGTACCATCAGGACAAAGACCTGTGAGAGTAATTGTATATTCAGCAGTTACGCAATCACCATTTCCATCCGTTTTGACAGTCATTTTCTTGGATGCAAAGTTTCCAATCATTTCCTTACCGGCGAAATCCCACTTTGCATTGACAGGAGCAGATGTCTGACAGGTAACAACGTTACCAAACTTACCTTCTTTGCCAGAAGCCACCTTATAGCCATAGTTTTTATAAATGCCTTTGACGTTGATTGTATTAGTTTCGGTGTCTTTGATGTGCCTTAAGACGATTTTCGGCACGATACCGTTAGTAACTTGCTGGCCAAAGTCGCACCTATAGACTGAAACATTTCTTGGGATTCTCTCAAAGCTTTTTTCCTCGCCTGACAAGGATACTTCCCAACATGTGTCAGGAACAGCTTCACCAAAGTAAAGTACAACACTCTCGCAGTCTTTAACGTCAACGTTCTCCATCAAGACAATGGGCGTATCTTTGGTAGCCGTATAAGTTTTCTGCTCCGCAATCTGAACTACCTTGTCAACAGTGACAGTAGACATCGCCTTGAGCTGGTCAGCAGTGATGTGACCGCCATTGTTGATATCCTCATGAACAGGATCACAAGCAATATAGGCACAAACTGCGGCAAAAAGCAAAAATATTTTTTTCATATTGATTTCTTTTTATAATATTAATAAAGAACTTTATATATTGTCTTTTTATCAGACAAATCCCAACCTTCGTTCTGCTTCATCGCACCATTCATCAGAGTAATCTGAGCCTGAGGCTTCGGCAAGAATCCTTTGGTAGCAGCATAACGCTCCTTCCAAGAACATGTCATGTGTTTCAAAGTGCTGCCACTTTGGCCTTTGACAGTAATAGACTTACCAGACTGGGCCTCGAGAGCTAAAGCAGCGTATGAGTTCTCACTATGTTTGTCGGCTCCAGACCAACGACGCATATCGTTGAAACGAAGACCCTCTAATGCAAACTCCCAACGACGCTCGTTCTGCACAGCCGTCAAAGAGTAAGGAGTCTCAGGAACACCAGCACGACGCTGGACCTGATTCATGTACTGACGGTCACCTGTAAGCTCGGTCAGCATCAGCAGAACGTCAGCATAACGCATGAGGTAGTAGTCCTCAAAGTGGTCGCCCTGCTGCTTATTGTCAAGCGAACTGCTGCTATAACCAGGAGCCTTGCTCCACCATGAATCGTTGTCTGCAGCGCAAGCGTCAAGGTTGACATCAGCGTATTTCTTTACTGCATAGCCAGACTCCTCACAGTCGTCCTTCTCATAGGTATAGGCTGCAAGCTCATGATCAAGGTCAATCAGAGAACCGAGCTTACGGATGTCGGTATAATTACCAGCTTCTTCAGCCTTTGTCCAATCTTCCCAAATGTTGACAGAAGGAGTACCCTGACCCCATCCCTGGTTGAAGGGATAAGTCTTGTCGCGCTTACCATTGTCATTGGAAGCACCATTACGAAGCCCCCAGAAGCAAGAGAGGTAGTTTGAATACATACGCGGGTTGTTATAGGTACCACCAATAGCCCACTTAGAAGCATTCATAAACTGAATCTGGAAAATTTCCTCGGTGTTACCATTACCCATGCCAGGCTGATCGAAGCAGTTCTCACGCTTCATGTCAGCAATAAACTCGTATGCATGTGCCTTGCCGTCGTGCGCCTCGTCCCAGAGCAAGCTGTTAGAATACTGCCAGAGTGAACGGAAGTCCTCGCAAAGCTTGTAACCACCATTGGCAACGATATCCTTAAGATAATTGACAACATCAGCCTTAGTCAATTTTGAACCTTCAGGGCAACCCTCCTGAGCAACAAGCTCAACGTCAGTCTTATCAGAATTATCCGTAGCAAGTTCACGAACCTCTTTATAGAAGCCGGCCCAGAACATCCAAGCACGTGCAATAAACGCCTCGGCTGCAAACTTATCAGCATGACCTGAACCATTGGCTCTCTCAGCCTTCATAAGATTCTTCGCAGAAACAAAGTCTGACAGGATCTGAGGATAGATAAACTCCTCAGCGCTTACCTCCTTCTGCATCTCATCCGTAATAAGGGTAGAAGTGATCAGGGGCACATCTCCATACAACTGAGTCAGCAAGAGAGTGTAGAAGCCACGCATGAAGTAGCCCTCACCGAGCAACTGATTACGCTGTGCTTTATTACCAGTCCAATCAACATTATCTATGGTTTCAATCTGGTTGTTGGCACGTGAAATACCACCATAGAGAAGGATGAAGTCCTGCTCATACTGATTGGCACTTGCTGTAGTGAAATGGTGCAGTGACTTAGCTACATTGTCCTGCAAACCGCCACTTCCGTAGCAGTCGTCTGACATGAGCGACCACCAGTAGAAAGGATTATTTAAGATACCACTTTGGTCACCGCCACCCAGCGTGTTCATAATACTATAGGTAGCCGCATTCAAAGCCTCCACATCTGCAGGCTTACCAGGGAAAGTAGCCGTAGTCAACTCTGTAACGCGCGGATCAGTGTCCAGCATATCGTTACAGGACGTAAACATAGTTGCTGCTGACAAAACAGCTAACGATGATAAAATATATTTCTTCATAACTTCAATTCTTTTTCATTTTTTTCAATTCTACAATTTTTCAATTTTAGAATTTGATGCTTGCACCAACCAGATAAGTACGTGAGGGCGGATAGAGGCCCAAGTCAATACCAGATGCCCAGCCATTACCACCAGCAGAGTTACCCACCTCAGGATCAAGGCCTGTATAACCAGTGAAGGTGTAGAGGTTCTGAGCCTGCACATAGAAGCGAAGCTGCTGGAACGGACAAGCCTTCCAAAGGTGCTTGAAGTCATAACCAAGTGTAACAGTCTTGATCTTGAAGTAGTCAGCATCCTCCATGTAACGGGAAGACACCCAGTTGGTATTCTCGCTACCAGTACTTGTAATGCGTGGCTGGGTGTTTGAGCTACCTTCACCAATCCAACGCTCCAAAATCTTGGTATCGTAGTTCTGGTAAGGAGCATCACTGAATGAACGGTAAGAACGCATAATCTGCATACCGAATGCACCGGCACCGTTGACAGCGAAGTCAAAGCCCTTGAAGTTCACACCGAGGTTGACGCCCAACATGACATCCGGATTAGGATTACCAATCTCATGACGGTCGCAATCATCACCTTCTGCGTAGGTAATCTTACCATCACCATTCCAGTCGTCCCAGATCATGTCACCGGGCTGTGCTCCATCAAGAACAGGCTTACCAGCTGCCTTAGCTGCATCAATCTGATTCTGATTCTGCCAGATACCACTGTATGACATGCCATAGAAGTAACCGATAGGCTTGCCTTCCTCTGCACGGTAGATATACTCAGTACCCTGTGAGAGAACGCCGCTGGGGCCGTTGATGTAGTGATTCTGGTTTGCGATACGGGTTACCTCGTTCTTGTTGGTAGCGAAATTCACACCTACATTATAGCCGAAGTCCTTACCAATTCTGTCGTTCCAAGTAAGAGCAATCTCAATACCTTTATTCTCGACATCACCACCGTTGATGGCAGCAGGGTTGGTACCATTGATAGCAAGCAGGTTACCACCGATCAGCCAGTCCTTCGTAGTCTTCTTATACCAATCGAAGTTCAAGCCCAGACGGTTGTTAAGGAAGCGGGCATCTAAACCGAAGTCAAGCTGCTCAGAGGTTTCCCAAGTAAGGTCGGGATTAGGTACGATATTAGCGTATGCACCGACGTTGGGAGTTCCTGCAACAGAAGTTGCCATATCGGAAGCGAACTTGTAGCCGCTATCATATGCTTCGCCAGACAGTGCGATGGTAGCCAGATACTGATACTTAGAGATAGAGTTGTTACCGTTCTGACCCCAGCTTGCACGGAACTTCAAGAAGTCCAACCAACTCTTGGTACTCTCCATAAAGTTCTCATTGCTGATGACCCAACCTGCAGAAACAGAGGGGAAGGTACCCCAACGTTTGCCATCAGTGAAGATGCTGGAACCGTCATAACGCATGGTTACAGTAGCCATATACTTCTCATTGTAGTCCCAAGTCAAACGACCGAACCAAGAAGCGAGATACTCCTCATCATTAGGTTTGCCTGTCAAAGTAGCATCAGTAGCATTAACAAGCTTCACGTTTGACAGCCATGCAGAATCCCAACCTTTCAGTGTTGCGAGCTGCTCACCATAACTAACCTTGTTAGATCCGCCAACGTTGGTGCTCCAAGCGGTACTCTGGAAGGACTGACCTACCATGGCACTGATCTTATGACCGGCAATCAGAGGAAGATCGTAGGTAAGGGTGTTTTCAATAGAATAATTAGAATTCAACCAAGCGCTCTGGTTAACACTATAAACAATTGATGTTGCATTACCATAACCAGTAGAACGCGGCTCATTATAGTTGCGATAGGCACCAGAGCCCCAGTTGTAGTTAAACTGCGAACGGAATCTCAGACCCTTGATAGGCTGGATAACGGCAAAAGCAGTGGCGCTGGCATTGATGTTGCGGCTCTCTGCCAGAGAATTGAAACCACCGGTTGTGAGGTTCTCCCAAGGATTGCTGAACAAAGAAGAGTTCCAGCCCTGTCCATATCTCACCGTACCGTCAAATTCCTGGTAATAATAGTTGTCGCCAGTATAAGCGTACTGGGGTACGAAGGGACAAGTCTGAAGCAAGCTGTGAATATAGCTCCAGTACATGCCATCCTCAGCCAGGTCGTGGCTCTTGGTATAGCCTAAGGAAATATTCTCACCAATAGTGATTACATCAAAGTCCTTAGCCTTCAAAAGCACATGGTCGCTATTGACGCGAATGGTGTGACGCTTGTAGTTAGAAGCCTGATCACCGCCCATGATACCTTCGTTACCGGTATAGGTGTAAGACATAGCGAACTTTGAACGGTCTGTACCACCGGTCAGGGTCACAGAATGATTCTGCTGCACAGCATTCTCGTTTTCAAATGCGCCCCACCAGTCAGTGCCTGTCCAGCCACTATTAATTTGGGTGAGAACATCCTGTGGAACGAAACCAGACCAATCAATCTTCTGGCCAGAAGTATTGAAGGTGTACTCATCAATGATGCTCATATACTGCGAGGCATTGAGCAGCTGCGGACGCTTGTAGGCATTCGACCAACCCATAGCGCCATTGTAAGTAAGCTCAATCTTACCAGCCTTACCTTGTCTGGTAGTTACAAGGATAACGCCGTTAGCAGCACGGGCACCATAGATGGCAGCCGATGCAGCATCCTTCAGCACGTCAATACTCTCGATGTCTGCAGGGTTAATGTCATCAAGGCTACCACCTGCAACACCATCAATAACATAAAGCGGTGAAGAATTACCAGTAGTACCGATACCACGGATGTAAACCTTGTAGCCCTTACCAGGCTGAGTAGAGCTCTGGGTAATCTGTATACCAGGTGAATGGCTCTGCATGGCTTCAAGAGCGTTGGTGGTGTTCACCTTGGCGAGTTCTTCACCCTTCACCTGAACGGTGGCACCAGTCACCAACTTTTTCTTCTGAGTACCATAACCGATGACAACCACATCGTCAAGCGTGTTGGTGTCCTCTTTCAAGGTAACGATGATGTTGCCCCTGCCACCGACGCTCACACGCTGGGTTTCATAACCCACATAAGAGATCTCGAGCTGGGCATCACGTGCAGCTTCCACACTGAACTGTCCATTCAGGTCGGTAATGGCTCCACCTTTTGTACCAATCACTTTGACAGATGCGCCAATGATCGGTTCACCAGATTCATCATTCACCGTTCCCTTTACTATGCTCTGAGCCAGTGCTCCCAGTGGGAACATACAGAGCAGGAACAGCAACATTAATGGCTTTTCCAGTGATTTAATTTTCCACATAGTTGTTAATTTTGGTGTTAATAATGTTTGTTGATATTTATATATGTTATGTTTTTAGCCAATTTCAGAGGCGTCACGACAGCTTTCGTAGTAAAAAGCGACATCGCCTTATTGCGCTCAATAAGCGCGATGTCGCCAAAACGAACTACTAACTATCTGTAACTAACCTGAAAAACTGTTGCAAAGATATAAACATTATTTTATACAACGCTTTGTAATATGTAACATTATCTTTGTGTGATGTAACATTCTCGATAAAAAAGACTTCAAAATAATAAAAAGATACAAAAATTAGTAGTAATTTTGCATTTGCTATGACATCACAACAAGAGAATTTTACGAAAAAAGCGAAAAAGACGGGCAGACGAATCATTGACGGGCTGTTTGGGAACCGCAGCAACAAGCAGGAAGAGGCAAGACTGGGTTGCTATGAAAGCATCTGCCAGGAGGCGGCCGCTCCTGCCGCTCGTCTTATTTCGAAACTACGGGAACTGATAAGCCAGGATGAGGATTCACAGCGCCGGATGCTCTATGCCGATATGAACGACGATGCCACTTTGCTCAAGAATCTATTAGGACAGCTAAACGCTGAGGGGAACGTTCAGTGGGCAGACAATGCAACAACCGACACCATGCCTTACGACATCGAGATACAGCCTGACGCTCAGAAGAAGCCAGTAGTGGTGGTGGTGCTGAGCGATGCTGACATGTGCAAATACCTGAAAGCGGCATTGGATACACATTATTATATATATACATACAGAAACGGATGGGAAGCACTGGTGCAGGCATATCGCATAAAATGCGACGCCATCGTGGCGGACACGGCGCTGGACATCATGGAAGGCCTGACACTATGTGCCAGGTTAAAAGGCAACCCGCTGACCAAGGCTGTGCCTGTCATCATGCTGGCCGACAGCAACGAGCAACGTCTGTTGATGCTGCAGCAAGGGGCCGATGCAGTACTAACCAAACCTGTTGACGCGGCAGTCGTCGACATCAGCATACATAACCTGCTCAGTGTGCGACGGCAGGTGCTCCTTGCATACGAACAGTCACAGATGATACTACAACAAGGACTGCCTGAAGAGAAAAGGAGGATATCGACCAACGACAGGCTGATGGAGCGTGTGAGAAACACCATAGAAAAGTATCTGAACGACTCGAGCTTCAGCGTCAACATGATTGCCGATGAGGTAGGTATCAGCCGCGCCCACCTGCACCGAAAGATGAAAGAGCTGACAGGCCAGACGCCACATGAGTTCATACGCCAGCTACGCTTAGAGATGGCGGCGCGACTGTTGGCTACACAGGAAAAGAACATCACGGAAGTGGTCTATGCCTGCGGTTTTCCCAATGCAGCATCCTTTTCCACCCTTTTCAAGACCACTTACGGCATGACGCCCACAGAGTTTATGACCGAGAGTAAGAAGTCCGCTGATAGTTACAAATGGCAGAATCAGTAGGCAGCACGATACTTGCCCTCGTCTTTATCCTGCAACATGGATAGATAGGACTGGTAGCGGCTCTGCGCAATGTAATGGTTTTCCACGGCCTGCAGCACAGCACAGCCCGGCTCGTGTGTATGTGTACAATTGCTGAATCGGCAGTCTTTGGAGAAACGGAAAATGTCCTTGAAATAGCCGGAAATCTCCTCCGGCTCCATATCGAAGGTGCCGAAGCCCTTGATGCCCGGAGTGTCAATGAGATAAGAAGCCCCCTCCCATCCTTCCCCCTTAGGGGAGGAGTTGGCTGCGCACAGGGATCCCGTGAGACCTCCCCCCCTCCCTACGTGGGAGGGGCCGGGGGAGAGGCTAATCATCTCCGAGAACGTGGTGGTGTGCATACCCATGTTATGGGCATCGCTGAGCTCTGCTGTGCGCAGGTTAGCACCAGGAACAAGTCGGTTAATAAGTGTTGACTTCCCCACCCCACTATTGCCGCTGAGGAGGGTGATCTTGCCTTGCAAAAGAGGAGTCAGCCGGTCGAAGCCTTCACCTGTGGCGGCAGAGACCTGCAGACACTGGTAACCGATAGTCTCATAGAGCTGCGCCATCATTTGTTGATAATGGTGCTGGTCATGGTCAAGTATATCGGTCTTGTTGAAGACGAGAATGACGGGTACGCGGTAGGCTTCTGCAGAGGCCAAGAAACGGTCGATGAAAGTGGTGCTGGTCTCTGGGTTGACCACGGTAACGACAAGCATAGCCTGGTCGACATTGGCAGCGATGATGTGGCTCTGCTTCGACAGGTTGATGCTTTTGCGGATGATGTAGTTCTTGCGGTCTTCAATGTCAGTTATCAAGCCGTCCTCGGTCTCCGTCTGTGGCAAGCGCACCTCTACTCTGTCGCCCACGGCCACGGGGTTGGTGCTGCGTATGCCCTTCAGCCGGAAGTTGCCCTTTATCCTACAGTCAAGCAGCTGGCCATCGTCCATACGAACGGTGTACCAGCTGCCTGTGTTCTTGATGACGAGTCCTTTCATTTAGACCGTCATAATCTCCTTGTTCTTGGCCTCGATAAGGGCGTCAAGCTTCTTGATCCACTTGTCGTGCAGCTTCTGCAGCTCATCCTCGGCGTCCTTCTCGTTGTCCTCTGAGAGACCGTCCTTAATGGCTTTCTTCAGCTTGTCCTTGATGTCGGCACGCACGTTGCGCACCTCCACCTTGGCCTTCTCGGCAATCTTGTTGCACTGCTTCACCAGATCACGACGGCGCTCCTCGGTGGGCTGGGGGATGGTGAGGCGAATCATCTCGCCATTATTCTCAGGCGTAATGCCTACGTCGCTGTCCATGATAGCCTTCTCAATGTCCTTGATTTGCTTGCGGTCCCACGGCTTGATGGCGATGGTGCGTGCATCGGGACAATTAACGGTTGCAACTTGGTTGAGGGGCACTTTCGAGCCGTAGCTCGACACTCTCACTCCGTCGAGTATGGCTACATTGGCACGACCGGCACGGATGCGGTTCAGCTCGTCCTCCAAGAACATAGCTGCCATCTCCATGCGCTCTTCGCTCTTCTTCAGTGTTTCTTTGACGTCTATCATAATCGTATCTTTATGGGTGTTTTCTGCTGACAAAATTAGGTATTTTCTTTGTTACTTGCAACAATTTAAGGAAAAAAAACATGAAAGAAGCGCGTTTTTCTAAAATAATGCCTACCTTTGCACCAAATTTTCACGTATGATGAAGACAATTCGCACGTTTATTGCATCGCTACTGCTTGTAGCAGGAAGTGTCACTGCTATGGCCGATGATTTTCAGTATCTGACCGTCTCAGGTTCAGACAATGAAACGAGTTTTAGCGTGAGCAAGATTCAAAAAATCACTTTTGAAGCCACCAACATGGTGCTCGTGATGACCGACGGTACTGAGCAGCGCGTGCCTCTGGCCGGGTTGGAGAAGATGTTCTTCTCAGCCACCCCGTCAGGCATCGCTACGGTAAGCACTACACAGTCGAAGATGCAGTTTAGCGGTGGTATGCTCCGTGCCACCGTGGCTTCAGGAGAAACCATCACGGTCTACAGCATGAAAGGAGAGAAGGTGTTCAGCGCAAACGAAAGCGGCATCTTCGACCTCTCCGGCCTGTCGCGCGGCGTCTATATTGTTAAAGTGGGCAACGAGACCCGCAAGGTGATGAACAAGTAGAATATCATATAATGTACACATAAATTATTTATGGCACAACAAGAAGACGTTTTCAAGAAAATTGTTTCGCACTGCAAGGAGTACGGTTTCGTATTCCCCTCAAGCGAGATTTATGACGGTCTGGGCGCTGTCTACGACTACGGCCAGATGGGTGTGGAACTGAAAAACAACATCAAGCAATACTGGTGGAAGGCTATGACCATGCTGCACGAGAACATCGTGGGCATTGACAGCGCCATCTTCATGCATCCCACTATCTGGAAGGCATCAGGCCACGTGGATGCGTTCAACGACCCCCTTATCGACAACCGCGACTCTAAAAAGCGCTATCGCGCCGACGTACTCATTGAGGACCAGATAGCTAAGTACGACGAGAAGATTGAGAAGGAAGTGGAGAAGGCCCGCAAGCGCTTCAAGGAGGCGTTCAACGAGGAGCAGTATCTGGCCACCTCGCCCCGCGTGCTTGAAATCAAGGAGAAGCGCGATGCCCTGCACGCCCGCTATGCTGCCGCCATGCAAGGCCCCGACTTGGAGGAGCTGCGCCAGATTATTCTCGACGAGGAGATTGTCGATCCCATCAGCGGCACGAAGAACTGGACAGACGTGCGCCAGTTTAACCTGATGTTCTCTACCGAGATGGGCTCCACCGCCGACGGTTCTATGAAGATATACCTGCGCCCCGAGACAGCACAGGGCATCTTCGTGAACTACCTGAACGTGCAGAAGACCGGCCGCATGAAGATTCCTTTCGGCATCGCACAGATAGGCAAGGCCTTCCGCAATGAGATCGTTGCCCGCCAGTTCATCTTCCGTATGAGGGAGTTCGAGCAGATGGAGATGCAGTTCTTCGTGAAGCCCGGCACCGAGCTGGAGTGGTTTGCCAAGTGGAAGGAGACACGCATGAAGTGGCACCAGAACCTTGGCTTCGGCGCCGAGAACTACCGTTTCCACGACCACGACAAGCTGGCCCACTATGCCAACGCTGCCACTGACATCGAGTTCCACATGCCCTTCGGCTTCAAGGAGGTGGAAGGCATCCACAGCCGCACCAACTTCGACCTGTCGCAGCATGAGAAGTACAGCGGCAAGAGTATCAAATACTTCGACCCGATGACCAACGAGAGTTACACG
>JAILAA010000070.1 GCA_024681875.1 Prevotella sp. | reverse complement strand
GGGCAAAAGCTCTACCTCTTCCATGATGCTTTTGCCCTTTCAGGGCGTAGGCTGCGCATCACATTTACCCAGGGCGATGCCCTGGGCTGGGAGCTTTTTGGCCTTTCAGGCCGTCTTTGCGGAGCTTGCGAAAGTTGAATTCTTTATTTTTTTTAATTCCAAAATGTTAACATTATGGCAGAATCAAATCTCCAGCGCAGTGTGACCACTGCCACCGCCAGGCGACTGGCAACGACCACCAAGACCGCCCCGCAGATGGGCAGTATCACTCCGAGACTTCTACTGAAGCTGTTGCCCTGGGTACAGGTCAGCGGTGGCACCTTCCGCGTGAACCGCACGAAGGTGGAGCTCCGCAAGAACGACCGCCTGCCGATACAGTATGTCAACGGAGTGCCCTCGTTCACGGCCAAGAACCTGAAGGCCATTCCGCTGTTCTCCGAGTTTGACGATGAAATAGTCAATCGCCTCGTCAGCGCCTTCGAGACGCAGGAAGTGGATGTCGACAAGTTCTTCGTAGAAGAGGGCAAGGACAAGCAGCGCTTCTTCATTGTGGCCAGCGGGCAGGCTGAAGTCATCAGCAAGGGTCCTCATGGCGAAGACCTACGGATAGCCCTTTTGGGCGACGGCGAGTATTTCGGCGAGGCCGATCTGCTGGACGAGCAGGAGTCGACGGTCAGCGTCCGTGCCGTCACCCCCACCGTGTTCCTTGGCCTGAAACTCGAGGAGCTTGTCAAGTTCATCAAGGAGGTGCCCGACTTCCGCGAGACGTTCAACAAAGCTGTTGACAAGCAGCTGCGCCTGAAGGCCTCGGTCAACGACAATGGCGAGAAGCACATCGATCTGGTGAGCGGTCACGAAGAGGACAACATCATCCCTGAGACCTATATTGACTACGAGGAGAATCCCACGGAGTACAGTCTCAACACCCTGCAGACCGTCGTCCGCGTACATACCCGTGTGAGCGACCTCTACAACAATCCCTACAGCCAGCTCGAAGAACAGCTGCGCCTCTCCATTGAGAGCATCAAGGAGCGTCAGGAGTGGGAACTTATCAACAACAAGAAATTCGGCTTGCTGGCAGCCGTGAATCCTGCCTACCGGATCTGTGCACGCTATGGCTCGCCTACTCCCGACGACCTCGACGAACTGCTGAGCCTGGTCTGGAAGGAGCCCGCCTTCTTCATCGCCCATCCCCGTGCCATCGCTGCTTTCGAGCGTGAGTGTACCTGGCGTGGCGTGCCCCCTGTAACCACCGATCTCTTCGGCACCAAGGTCATCCTGTGGCGCGGCGTGCCTCTGATTCCCTCAGACAAGGTGGAGGTAGAAGGTCAGTATCTCACTGGCCGTGGCGTAGGTACCACGAAGATTATCCTCGTGCGTACGGGCGAACACAACCAGGGTGTCATCGGTCTGCACCAGAGCGGCATCCCGGGCGAGATTGCCCCAAGCCTGAGTGCACGTCTGATGGGTCTCGACAAGTTTGGCGTGGCAGCCTACTTGCTCACGAAATACTTCTCATTAGCAGCACTCACCGACGACGCTATCGCCGTACTGGAGAACGTTGAGGTAGGCTACTATCACGACTATCAGCATCGTAACGCTATTGAGAAATAATCAACGCTTATGATTCCTATTCAACAGTCATTTATACCTGATCCGGGATTCGGCTTTACCCAGTCACCATCAATAGACGGTGGTGCACTGGAACAGCTGAAAGCACTGGCCCAGAAATACTGTCCCGAGGAATACCAGGCGGAGCGCCAGGCTGTATTGCCTGACGAGGAACTGCATTTGGGAGAGCTGGAGACAAGCTTCAAGGCCTTGCTCAGCGGAGGGTCGCCTTTCCTGGATTTGCCGTATATTGGCGATGGGCTGCCGCAATATGACGCTGCCGCACCACATCCCGAATCGGAGGCTCCTCATGCACCGTCGGGTAATATCGAAGACGGCTTTGGCATCGGCATCCCTGAGTCGCAAAAACTGAAAGATCTGCACTACGACGAGGTAGACACTCTGAACTCTGAGGAAATCAAGAAGGACTTCCCCGTGCTCAACCAGAAGGTGAACGGCCACGACCTCGTTTGGCTCGACAATGGCGCCACCACGCAAAAGCCCCTACAGGTCATCGATAAGATTTCGGATTACTATAAGAATTACAATTCGAACATCCACCGTGGTGCCCACACGCTGGCCGCCCGTGCCACCGATGCCTACGAGGAGGCCCGAGAAAAAGCACAGCGCTTCATCAATGCCGCCACCAGCGAGGAGATTATCTTCGTGCGAGGCACCACCGAAGGCATCAACCTTGTGGCACAGACCTATGGCCGGCAGTACCTCACGCCTGGCGACGAGGTCATCGTCAGCGAACTCGACCACCACGCCAACATCGTGCCTTGGCAGCGCGTCTGTCAGGAGAAGGGCTGCACGCTGAAAGCCATCCCCACGGACAAGAACGGCGACTTGGTGCTTGCTGAGTTCGAGCGGCTCATCACGCCTCGCACCCGCTTCGTCTCCGTGGGTCATGTGAACAACACCTTCGGCACCATCAACGACGTGCAGCGCATCATCGACATCGCCCATTCCCACAACATCCCTGTACTCATCGATGGTGCGCAGTCCATTGCCCACACACCCGTCGACGTACAGCAGCTTGGCGCTGACTTCTTCGTCTTCAGCGGACACAAGATCTACGGCCCCAACGGTATCGGCGTTGTCTATGGCCGCAAGGACATCCTCGACAAGATGCAGCCCTGGCAGGGTGGTGGCAACATGATTAAGGACGTGACCATCGAGCGCACGGAGTACAACGTGCCGCCTGCCCGCTTTGAGGCCGGTACACCCAATGTGGCCGATGCCATCGGTCTCGGTGCTGCCCTCGACTACGTCAGCCACCTCGGCATCCGCAACATCGAGGCACATGAGCACAAGCTGACGGAGTATGCCCGCGAGCAGCTGGCCCAAATCAAGGGCCTCACGCTCATCGGCAATCCGAAGCAGCGCGTCTCAGTGGTGAGCTTCGTGCTTGACGGCATCCCCGTTCCTGAAACTGGTACATTATTAGATAAGGAAGGCATTGCGGTGCGTGCTGGCCACCACTGCGCACAGCCCGCTCTCCGAGCGCTCGGCTACGAGATGAGCGTCCGACCCACCTTCGCCCTTTACAATACCCGCGAGGATGTAGACAAGCTCGTCATTGCTGTCCGCAAGATTATCGGAGAAAGGCATCCATAACAAAACAAAAAGAACAACTATGGCAAAAATAACTGTAAACGGAGAGCAACAGGACGTGCAACTGCCCCTGACGCTCGCAGAACTCATCAAGCAGAATGACGTGCAGCAGCCGGAGATGGTCAGCGTTCAGGTGAACGAGGACTTTGCCGACCGTACGGAGTGGGACAGCATCCAGATAAAGGAGGGTGATAGTGTGGATTTCCTGTATTTTATGGGAGGAGGAGCTTAGAATAGTATGATAGAGTTTACTGAGCAACAGATACTTCGATACTCACGGCATATCCTGTTGCAGGATGTGGGCGTAGAAGGACAAGAGAAAATCATGAATGCGCGGGTGCTCGTGGTGGGCGCCGGCGGGCTGGGCGCCCCCGTGTCGCTCTACCTCGCCGCAGCAGGCATTGGCCGTATAGGTATCATTGATGCTGACGTGGTGGATCTCTCCAACCTGCAAAGGCAGATTATCCATTTCACCAAGGATGTGGGAATACCGAAGGTGGAGAGCGCGAAGGAGAAGATGCAGGCCATCAATCCTGACGTTCAGGTGGATACCTATCACGAGTTTCTTTATTCGGGCAATGCCCTCGACATCATCAAGGAGTATGACTTCGTGGTTGACGGCACTGACAATTTCCCCGTGAAGTTTCTCATCAACGATGCCTGTGTCATGGCCGGAAAGCCTTTCTCCCACGGTGGCATCCTCCGCTTCAACGGTCAGACTTTCACCCATCTGCCGGGCACGGCCTGCTACCGCTGTTTCTTCAAGGAACCGCCCCCACCAGGCGCTGTGCCAACCTGCAGTCAGGCAGGTGTGCTGGGAGCCATCGCCGGTATGCTGGGCACCATCCAGGCTGCCGAGACACTGAAATATTTCACAGGTGTAGGGCAGTTGCTCACCAACCGGTTGCTTACTTTCGACGCCAAGACCATGCAGTTCCGCACCATCCCCGTGCGCCAGCGGCCCTCATGCGCCCTCTGCGGCACGAACCCCACCATCACAGAACTCATAGACTATGAGCAGGCCGCTTGTGACCTCAAGCATAACTGACTTTTTCAAGTGTACTCAATAAATAAAGATGAGGACGAAAGATGCATATTCCAAAGAATATAATAGAAGAGTTAATTGAACAGGCCCGGAAGGATGCACCCAACGAGTCTTGCGGCTATCTGCTGGGCATTTCTTCCCCCCAATCGGAGGAAGACGGAGGAGAGGTCGTGACAGAAAACTACTGGATGGAGAACATCGACCATTCGTCAGAACATTTCTCCTTCGCACCGAAGGATCAGTTTGCCGCCCTGAAGTATGCACGCAGCAAAGGCTTGAAAATACTTGCCAACTGGCACTCGCATCCTGCCTCACCATCGCGACCCTCGCAAGAGGACCTGCGACTGGCCAACGACCCTACAATCCGCTATGCCATTCTTTCCCTGTTGGACGGAGAGCCAAGGCTGAACTCCTTCAAGATTATTAACAACGAGGTTGTAGACAAGGAAATACATTTGTAGTTCTTTCACTTTGTTTCACAAAGTATTACTTTCGAAGCAATTGTTAAGCAGATTGTTGTCAAAAGAAGAAAAAAGTTCGCAGAATGTTATCAATTCCGGTTTTTTACAATTAAAAGGGTAAGCGTTTTGCTTGCCTTTTTTCTTAATGACGTACCTTTGCAGTGTGGAAAGAAAACAGAAAAACTGAAGAATTGAAAAATGAAACAATGAGAGAAGGAGAAAAACTACAATTCTTCAATTCTTAAACCTTTCAATTATGTGTGGAATAGTAGCTATATTAAATGTAAAGGAGCAAACGAGCGAATTGCGACAGAAGGCGTTACGAATGAGTCAGAAAATCCGTCATCGCGGACCAGACTGGAGTGGTATCTATAATGGCGGCAGCGCTATTCTCGCACATGAGCGACTGAGCATTGTCGACCCAGAGAGTGGCGGACAACCGTTGTACTCGCCAGACCGCAAGCAGGTGTTGGCTGTGAATGGCGAGATCTATAACCATCAGGAAATACGTCGTCAATTTGCTGGACGCTATGAGTTTCAGACCGGCAGCGACTGCGAGGTTATCCTTGCGCTCTATCGTGAGAAGAGCATCGATTTCCTCGAAGACTTGAGTGGCATTTTTGCATTTGTGCTCTATGATGAGGAGCGCGATGAGTTTCTCATTGCTCGGGACCCTATCGGCGTCATTCCCCTCTACATCGGCTACGACAGTGACGGTACCGTCTACGTGGCCAGCGAGCTGAAGGCTCTCGAAGGGCAGTGCGAACGCTATGAACCGTTCCTCCCGGGCCATTATTATTGGAGTGTAGACCCAGGACAGAAATGGTATTATCGCCGCGACTGGATGCAGTACGATGCTGTGAAGAACAATCCTGCCAATGTGGAGGATATCCGCGACGGTCTTACTGCAGCCGTCAAGCGTCAGTTGATGTCAGATGTGCCTTATGGTGTACTCCTCAGTGGCGGACTCGACTCCAGCGTCATCTCCGCTCTTGCTGAGAAGTTCAGCGAGCACCGCATTGAGGACGACTCGAAGACCCGCGCCTATTGGCCCCGTCTACATTCCTTTGCCGTAGGCCTGAAAGGTGCTCCAGACTTGGCTAAGGCCAAGATGGTGGCCGACCATATCGGCACCGTACACCACGAAATCAACTACACCATTCAGGAAGGACTGGATGCCATCCGCGACGTCATCTATTTCATCGAGACCTACGATGTCACTACCGTTCGCGCCTCTACGCCGATGTACCTGCTGGCTCGTGTCATCAAGTCGATGGGTATCAAGATGGTACTCTCAGGCGAAGGTGCCGACGAGATTTTCGGTGGTTACCTTTACTTTCATAAAGCCCCTGATGCCAAGGCCTTTCACGAAGAGACTGTTCGCAAATTAGGAAAGCTCTATCTCTACGATTGTCTCCGTGCCAACAAGAGTCTGTCTGCTTGGGGTGTAGAGGGCCGAGTGCCTTTCCTCGACAAGGAATTTCTCGATGTCGCCATGCGCATCAACCCTGAGGCCAAGATGTGCGGCCTCACCTCCGACCCCTCTCCAAAGGGCGAGGGGAGTTTTGTCATCGAAAAGCGAATTGTGCGTGAAGCCTTTGCCGACATGCTGCCCGCCGAAGTCGCCTGGCGCCAGAAAGAGCAGTTCAGCGATGGTGTTGGCTACTCGTGGATTGACACCCTGAAGGCCGTAACGTCGGCAGCGGTTAGTGATGAGCAGATGGCCCATGCTGCTGAACGTTTCCCCATCAACCCTCCAAAGAACAAAGAGGAGTATTATTATCGTAGCATCTTCGCCGAGCACTTCCCCAGCGACTCTGCCGCACGTAGCGTACCCAGTGAAGCCAGTGTTGCCTGTTCTACTGCCATCGCCCTCGAATGGGATGCCGCCTTCCGCAATCTCAACGACCCCAGCGGCCGTGCCGTCAAAGGTGTACACCAACAGGCATATTAATCAGACCTTGATCTTGATGATTTCGCTCCAGCGGGTTGTTCGTCCCTGTCAGCAGGCCCTTTTTTCTTTTGTTCCAGTTACTTTCTGCAAAAAATGTTTGGGAGTTAGGGGAATAATGACTATTTTTGCAATCTCAGGGCTGCGTTACCGATGAGAAGAAACCGAAGAGTAGTGAAACCATTAGTCAAATCATAGGATGAAAAGGACAATCATTACATTGTTGACGATACTGCTGTCTGTCGCATTAGAAGCTCAGACTACGCTGAAAAAAGTATATAACGAGGACATCAACCCCATCGAACAGATTGACCAGGCGCTTGTCAAGGCTAAGTCTGAAGGGAAGTTCGTCATCTGTCAGGTTGGCGGCAATTGGTGCCCCTGGTGCTTGCGGTTTGCTGACTTCATTACGAATGACACGACCATCAGCAAGGTCATCAACGAGAGCTTTGAGTATATCCATGTGAACTACAATCCACGTAAGTCTGGTGGCGAGGAACAGCAGCCGCTCGGCTCTGCTGCTTTGTCCCGCAAAGAACAGGCGGCAGCACTGATGAAACGACTGGACAACTGCGGGCGTTTTGGCTTCCCGGTATTTGTCGTTCTTGATGAAGAAGGTAAGGTGATTCATATCCAGGATTCGAGCTTCTTGGAGGAGGGACAAGGCTACAACCAGGAGAAAGTGCTGCGTTTCTTCAGGAACTGGACTCCCGAAGCAGTAAAGAATTGATATTTTACAGCGCTTAATATGAGATAACTACTGATGATCATGGTATGACTAAAAGGAAAAAGATTATCACATGTTTACTGGCCGTATTAGGGCTGACATCGGCTTGTGGTCAAGGCAATTACGAGAATGTTGACGTAGATGGGTTCGCAACGTTGATAGCAGACTCCAGTGTTGTTGTCCTGGATGTAAGGACGGCTGCTGAGTTTGAGGAAGGTCATCTACAAGGAGCCGTCCTGATTGATCAAGGCCAAAGCAATTTCATTGAGAAAGCAAAAGCGACTTTGCCAATAGACAAGAAGATTGCCATTTATTGCCGTAGTGGTCGCCGTTCAGCCAACGCAGCAAACAGACTGTCAGAAGTTGGCTATAAGTGTGTGAATCTCAAAGGTGGCATCATTGCTTGGAAAGATGCTGATATGCCAGTTGCTACAAACAATTAGCATGGATAATCAACAAGAGATATTTCCCATAGTAGACGAAAGCGGAACAGTCATAGGCTCTGCAACAAGAGGCGAGTGTCATAATGGTTCCAAGCTGCTTCACCCCGTCGTGCATCTTCATGTGTTCAACTCAAATGATGATATCTATCTACAGAAACGACCTGAATGGAAGGATATACAGCCGGGGAAGTGGGACACAGCCGTCGGTGGGCATATTGACTATGGCGAGACTCCAGAAGAGGCATTGCGTCGTGAAGTCCGTGAAGAGTTGGGCATAACAGACTTTATACCAGTGTTTGTTGACAAGTATGTGTTTGAGAGCAGTCGAGAGCGTGAGCTGGTATATGTAAACCGAACAACCTACGATGGAGAGATACTTCCCTCGACGGACGAACTGGATGGTGGCCGTTTCTGGACGATGCCGGAGATTCGTGAAGCTATGGGGAAAGGTGTACTTACCCCAAACTTCGAGAGTGAGTTTAAAAGATGCTTTGGAAAGGAAATGGGAATCAAGGGAGAGGGATCTTAACCCTTGCCTTACGATTATATGATACAGAAACAGATAACCCCTGCTTACATATTAGGAATAGGTATGAAGAAACTACTAATCATTATGGTCTTGCTCCTGTCGGTTGCAGGACTGAAGGCACAGAGCATCAGCCACATCGAGACTACGAAGAGCTGGTACTATATCTATGATCAGGACGGGAAGAAGATAAAGACCCTCAGCACCAGTCAGGGCGAGTTGAAGGGATATAGCTCCTCGTTCTATATCATTAAGCAAGGTTCAGCTTTCTATATCACTTACGACGTGAATGGCAAGCGACTCCATACCTTTGGCGTCAGTAGTGTAGGTGAGATAGTGGGTGTGGCCGGAGATACGTTTACCAGCCACCAGGGCGCATGGATCTACACATGGGACAAAGAGGGCAAGAAGATTAACACGAGGTCGGCGAGATAGCAACAAAAAATCCCAACCTTGTGGCTGGGATTTTTGCGCTTCAGGATGGGCTTGAACCAACGACCCCCTGATTAACAGTACCAAACACGCTGTAATGTAAGAATAATGGTGGAGGGCACGGAGGAGCAATGAAAATAATGACGTATTGATTATCAGCTACTTAATAGTATAGTTGGCAAACATGGAGGAACAATGAAAAGTAGTGAAAAGTAATAAATACAAGATTTGTTGCCTCAATTTTGCCACAAGTTTAGCCTCAAATATTGCTGATATAGAAGGAAAAACAATTCAAATTTGTTTTTAATACTGAATTGCCACAATAATCATGGGGCAATTTTGTTTATTGCGGAATATTAAACCGCACAATTGCGAAGAAAAACTTCTATTTTTTGCCGCATTTGTTTTGTAGTCTCATTTTAAATTGCTATCTTTGTCGCCAAATTCAATAATCCATGAGTATAAAATATATTTGGCAAGATAAAGAATGGCCACGCTTCACTTGGAATAACGAACAGATAGCTCGGCTTCTTGGTGAAGTACATCAAGAACTGGGCAGGCTGACAGGTATCGTTAGTATGTTCGGCTTTGAACAAAAAACCAATACCTTTCTTGATGCAATGACGCAAGAGATAGTTCACTCAGCAGAAATAGAGGGTGAAGTGCTTAACCATGATAGTGTACGCTCGTCTGTGGCCAGGCAGTTGGGTTTGCCTTATGCTGGACTACCACGTATTGATCATTATGTCGAGGGAGTGGTTCAGATTATGCTTGACGCAACTCAACACGCAGAACAGCCTCTGACGGATGAACGCCTCTTCGGATGGCACGCTGCTTTGTTTCCTACAGGATATAGTGGAGCATACAAGATAACTGTTGCCAACTGGCGGCAATCAACGGAGGCTATGCAAGTCGTATCAGGTGCAATGGGGCACTACCTAGTACATTTTGAGGCTCCTCCCAGCAAATTTGTGCCAGATATGATGAAGCTTTTTATCAAATGGATCAATTCAACCAATGAAATAGACCCGCTGATAAAAGCTGCAATCGTACACCTGTGGTTTGTTACCATTCACCCCTTCGATGACGGCAACGGAAGGCTCTGTCGTACATTAACAGAAATGATGTTGGCACGCGCCGACGGAATGACACAGAGATACTACAGTCTTTCATCCTCTATACTGAATAGCCGCAAGAACTACTACGAGATCCTTGAACAAACACAAAAAGGCAGCACCGACATTACTGAATGGGTAGAGTGGTTCCTACAGACGCTATACCGGGCAATCACCACATCTATTAGCAAAATGGATAGAGTGATACAAAAGACAGACTTCTGGAATCGTCATGCTGATTTATCCGTCAACGAGCGTCAGCGAAAAGTTCTCAACCGCTTATGGGATGGCTTTGAAGGGAAACTGAACACGTCGAAATGGGCGAAGATGTGCCATTGTTCACAAGATTCAGCTTTGCGTGACATCCAAGACCTCATAAAGAAAGGCATCTTGCGTGATACAGGCGAAGGTGGACGAAGCAAGAACTACGAATTGATAGAGTTGGAGGCTTGACACTATGGAGCAGAGAAAACGAGTACCAGTTTTAGAGACCTCGACGATAGGGAACTGTACGATGGCCTTGACGCTTGACACAACACACAAGTCAGCTTCTGGCCAGTACCACCTGTGCCTGCGATTCGCCATGAACAGCAAGAGATATTATTATCGTCTTGGAGAGAAATACAGTGCAGACGAGTTTGATGTGATATGCAAGGCTGATGGCCGTGGACGTGGTGGCAACACAAACCCTACATATATCAAACGGCAGGAGTTGTCAGCCCTCTACAGCAAATACGAGAAGCTGATTATGGACGTGTCCGACCGTGGCAAGCTCAAATCTGTTGCTAACATTGAAATCCTACTGACGGGACAGGCAGACAAGCGACTGAAGGTCGAAACACCAATCAATGAGACCTTCATCAGCGTGTGGCGAGACGTGATAGCATCCAAGAAAGCGAGTACTGCTGATTCATATACCAACGCTATCAACTGCTTCATAGAGAGCAAAGTATATGACGAGGCCGACGGTTTTGCTGTCGATACGCTTACTGTACAAAAATGGGTACAGTATATGAACAATGCTGGGTACAAGAGTTCCACTATCGGCATCTATCTTCGCGCCTTGCGTGTGGTGTTCAACACCTGCATACGAAAAGGTTATCTCAGAGAGGCCGACTATCCCTTCAGTGCCAAAGACCCAGATAAGGTGACTATCCCTGTTGGCACTTCGAGAAAGACCTCTGTACTGTCTATTGCTGAAATGACACGATTGTATGAGTTCTTCCTGGACGGCAATCTCCCTACTGGAGTCAGAAACAAAGAAGCCAAGAATCGAGCTTTGGGTCTTTTCCTCTGTCAGTATCTGTGCAACGGATGTAATCTCTACGACCTCGCTTTGCTGCGCTACGATGACTATTATGAAATTTCGGAGCATAAGGCATTCCGCTTCTTCCGTCATAAAACAGCCGAACACGCAGAAGCTGGCTCTGAGGTTATTGTACCTATTATACCACCGCTGAAGGAGATACTTGACCAGATAGCAGCACCTGTTATCTTTGGTCAATTGGTGTTCCCGTACATTCTTGGGGAAGGTGTGGATCCTGAGAGCAAAGAAGCTGTAAACAAGATTCACCAGGAAAACAAGAATATTGCCAAGCGTATGAAAACTATCGCTCCCCTCATTGGTATCAAGGACGAGCCAACTTCAACATACGCCCGACACAGCTTCGCAACCAACCTTTCTCAGCAGGGTGTTCCCTTGGATTATGTGTCATTCGCAATGGGGCATAGTACAGGAAACAGGGGGCAGATAACGAAACGCTATATCTCCCCCTACCCGATATACAAGCAGATGGAGTATAATTCCAAGTTGTTGTTGGTGACATATTCAGAGAAAAATGACGATGAGTGGGAAAAACTACTGTCTGCACTGAAAGAGAAGTTCGGTGAGGACTGTCTGAAGGCAATGGTGGCTCCTGAAACAGCCAACAATGACCGTG
>JAILAA010000039.1 GCA_024681875.1 Prevotella sp. | reverse complement strand
TAAGTCCGTGGCAGAATAACAATAAACAGTCCGAATATGAACTATCAAGCAATTATCGACAAGTATTACCCTGAGGACGCTGCCCTGCGCCGCCTCTTGTTGAAACACTCGCGGCAGGTGGCCGACCGCTGCCTGCTCATCGCCGAGAAACATCCTGAGCTGCAGCTCAACGTCAATTTCCTCGAAGCCGCCGCTATGCTGCACGACATCGGCATACGCTGGTGTCATGCGCCCAGCATCCTCTGCTATGGAACGGAGCACTACATTCGCCATGGACTCATCGGGGCCGAACTGCTGCGCCGTGAGGGATGCGACGAAGCCTTCGCCCGTGTCTGTGAGCGCCACACAGGCACAGGACTGACGCGCCAGCAGATAGAGCGACAGCAACTGCCACTACCAGCAAAGGACTTCGTGCCCGAAACGATGGAGGAAAAAGTGGTGTGCTACGCCGACAAATTCTATTCGAAGTCCCACCCCGACCGTGTGCTTACCGTAGCTGATACGGCGCAAAGTCTGGAGAAATTCGGACACGAGGGTGTGGAAATATTCATGGATTGGGCAAAAAAGTTCGAGTAGATGCGTTAAACATTGGTAAACAGGAGCATTTTTCGGGATTTTTGATGTAATTTTGCAGGCGTGAAACAAAAAACGGGCACACTCATCTTTGTCTTGGCCTTCATATTGCTGTGGGCCTGTACGCCTGTGTCGCTCTTTAAGGAAAAACCGCAGACGAAAAAAAGAGAAGTCGCCACTTCATCCGGCCGCTTGCCCGTGCCTGTCGACAGTATCGCTGCAGTTTCAGGCAATATCCCCATCACTGCTGACAGCATCGTTGCCAATTTGGCTGATGCTGATAGCGCTGCTGTCAACGCAGCAGTCGCATTAAGTGACAGCGATAGCATAGCTATCAACGATTCCGTCGGTTTAAGCAATGCCAATGATGCATTAGGGATTGCCATCGACAACGATTCCTCCATCATTGAAGTTCCCCTTCCACTTGACCCTACGCGTCCGGCCAATGCAGCCTTGAAGCGTGACACCACGTTGATGGACTCGCTTGAACTGGCCATCTACAAATATAACAAGGTGATAGACGACTCGCTGCGCCTCGACTCCTTGAACAGACAAAAGAAGAACGGCATTGACGCGCCGGTGGTCTTCTCGGCCAACGACTCGCTCATCTATGAGGCAGCAACGGGTACGGCACAGCTCTTTGGCTCTTCGCATGTGGAGTACATCAACATGGATCTGAAAAGCGACCGTATCTTCATGGTGTTGGACTCTTCGCTCGTACATGCCACGGGCTCGGAAGACTCTTTAGGCGTCAAGTATGGCACACCTGTGTTTAAGATGGGCAGCGACACCTACGAGAACGATACCATGGCCTTCAACTTCAAAACGAAGAAAGGCCTTATCCAGCAGGTGTACACAGAACAGGAGGATGGCTACCTCACAGCAGAAACTGCTAAGCGCGGTGCCAGTGGTGAGCTGTTTCTGAGCCATGGCAAGTACACCACGTGCGACGATCCGCATCCCGATTTCTATATCGCTATGAGCCGGGCAAAAGTAAGACCTGGCAAGGACGTGGTTTTCGGGCCTTCTTATCTCGTCGTATGCGACGTGCCTCTCCCGCTGGCTATCCCTTATGGTTTCTTCCCATTTACAAAGAGCTACTCATCGGGCTTTATCATGCCCACATACGGTGACGAGACGGAGCGTGGCTTCTATCTCAGGGACGGCGGCTATTATTTCGCCATCAGCGATAAGATGGACCTGAAGTTGATAGGTGAGATTTATACAAAGGGTTCCTGGGGCATGAGCGCTGCAAGCAACTACAGAAAACGCTATCGCTTCAGCGGTTCTGTGTATGCCAGCTATCAGAATTCTGTGACAGGCGAGAAGAACATGCCTGACTATGCCAAACAAACCAGCTTTAAGATTCAGTGGAGCCACCGCCAAGATGCAAAGGCCAACCCCTTCAGCAATTTGTCGGCATCTGTTAACTTTGCCACGTCGAGCTACGAGAGAAACAACCTCACATCGATGTATAACCCGCAGACATTGACGCAGTCTACGCGTACTTCGTCGGTGAGCTATAGCACAGGGTTCTCGAGCATAGGCATGTCGCTGAGCACGACTATGAACTTGAACCAGAACATGAAGGACTCGACCATAGCTATGACGATGCCTGACCTGAATATCTCGATATCGCGCTTCTACCCGTTTAAGAGGAAAAAGATGGCTGGTAAGGAACGTTGGTATGAGAAAATCTCTCTCAGCTATACTGGTCATTTCTCCAATTCCATAACGACGAAAGAAGACAAGCTTTTACATTCTGACCTCATCAAGGACTGGCGCAACGGAATGCAACACTCCATCCCCATCAGCGGCAACTTCTCCATCCTGAACTATATCAACGTCAATCCGTCGATCAACTTTACCGACCGTACCTATACGAACAGGATCATGAAGTCATGGGATGCGGAAGCTGGCAAGGAGGTGAGTGATACAACCTACAGTCTTTATAACGTATATAACTGGAACTTGTCGCTGTCCTTCTCAACCAAGCTCTACGGCTTTTACATCCCTTCCAGAAAACTCTTCGGCGACAAGATCGACCGCGTGCGCCATGTCTTCACACCCTCCATCAGCTTCAGCTATGCGCCTGACTTCAGCGCCTCGCGCTATGGCTATTACAGGACCTACCAGAAGACCGACGACGAAGGTAACGTGTCACTGGTGGAATACTCACCCTATACTGGATCCCTTTACGGTGTGCCGGGAAAAGGTAAGACGGGCAGCATCTCCTTTAACATGTCAAACAATATCGAGATGCGCGTCCGCAGCGAGGCTGACACCACAACCGGTTTCAAGAAGGTGAGCATTATTGACGAGATAGGAGGGTCGATGTCGTATAACATGGCGGCCAAGATCCGGCCTTGGAGCGATCTCAGCACGCGCCTCCGTCTGAAACTGACCAAAAGTTACACCCTCAACCTGAATGCCGTCTTTGCCAGCTATGTCTACGAAGCCGACTCCGTCGGGGCCACGCCCAAAATCAGTGAGCACACGACTTATTGGGAGCAGGGAAAGATAGGCCGATTCCAGGGCATGTCGCAGAACCTTAGCTACACTATCAGTAATGAGAAGATTTCGAAGTTCATCCGCTGGTTGAAAGGCGAGCGTGACCCGAAGGACAAGAAGAACACTCTCCGCAAAGCCACAGATGACTATGATGATGACGATGACGAGAACGAGGTAGAGACCAACGTAGACCGTGACTTGGAGAAAGGCAAACACGGTGCAGAGCGGAAGAATGCAGGAAAGGCCGAGACCGACGAGGATGGCTACATGGCGTTCTCGCTGCCTTGGAGCCTTAGCTTCGGCTATGGTGTCACTATGCGTGAGGACACCGACGTGAAACGCTTCAACTATAGGACGATGCGCTATCCATACAAGTTTACGCAGAACCTGAACATCAGTGGCAACATACGTCTCAGCGACGGGTGGAACATCAGCTTCTCATCAGGATATGATTTCGATTACAAGAAGCTGTCTATGACAACTGCCTCGCTTAGCCGTGATTTGCATTGCTTTAATATGTCGTGCTCCGTTGTGTTGTCGCCTTACACCAGCTATAATTTCAGCTTCCGCTGCAACGCATCTACCCTGACCGATGCCCTGAAGTACGACAAACGTTCCAGCTACTCCAACTCCGTACAATGGTATTAACATGAATAACCTCTACGACCTCTACCGCCAGCATCCCTGCATCACCACCGACAGCCGCGACTGCCCCGAGGACAGCATCTTCATCGCCCTCAAGGGTGACAACTTCAACGGCAACCGATTCGCCCTCCAGGCCTTGGAGAAAGGCTGCGCCTACGCCATCGTCGACGAAGACATTGATGAGGCATCCTCTCACCCTTCACCTCTCACCTCTCACCTCATTAGGGTAAATGACTGCCTGCAGGCGCTGAAGGACATTGCACGTGAGCACCGCCGCCAATTCGACATTCCTGTCATCGCCATCACAGGCACCAACGGCAAGACTACCACGAAAGAGCTTGTAAGGGCTGTGCTCAGTGAGAAATACAACGTGCTGGCTACGGAAGGTAACTACAACAACGACGTGGGCGTGCCGAAGACGCTGCTGCGCCTGAACAAGGAACATGAAATTGCCATCATCGAGATGGGCGCAAGCCATCCGGGTGACATCAAGACGCTGGTGGAGACGGCTGAGCCCACCTGCGGCCTCATCACCAATGTAGGGCGTGCCCATTTGCAGGGCTTTGGCTCCTTCGAAGGCGTTATCAAGACAAAGGGCGAGCTCTACGACTATCTCAAGGCCAACACGCAGGGCCCCATCTTCATCAATGCCGACAACGACTACCTCGTAGACCTCATTGGCGATGACGATGAGATATTCCTTACGCCCTACAGTACTGACCCCGAGAAGCAATACATGTGCATATCTGGCGAGGTGGTGAGCTGCGATCCCGAACTCACCTTCCGCTGGCGCAAGCCACTGATGGAGCTCGAAGAGACGGGAGCCTCACAGAAATGGCACAAGGTGCACACACATCTCATCGGTGCCTACAACATCGACAATTTGCTGGCAGCCATCGCCGTAGGCATCAATTTCGGAGTGGAGCGCAAACAGATTTGTCACGCCTTGGAAAACTATGAGCCTACAAACAGTCGCTCACAGCTGGTGCAGACAGAACGCAACCGCCTTGTTGTCGATGCCTATAACGCTAATCCGTCGAGCATGGCAGCAGCCTTGGAGAACTTTCAAATGATGCAGGCCAACGAAAGGGAGAAGAAAATGGCCATTCTCGGCGACATGCGTGAGCTGGGTGAAGCCAGTAATGAGGAACACCAGCGTGTAGTCGATCTCCTACGAGCTTCTGGCATGGACGATGTATGGCTCGTTGGTCAGGAGTTTGGACGTACCATTTGCGGATACCGCAAATTCAAGGATGTAGACGAAGTAAAGACTGAGTTGCAGGCTCACCGACTTGAGGGGCGTCTTGTCCTTATCAAGGGGTCCAATGGGACGCACCTCTACCAACTTCCGCAGTTACTCTGACGCGAAGAGCTGCAATAGCTGGTTTCTGTGAAATAAAAAGAGCAACGCGCTAAAGGCACGTTGCTCTTATCGTAGTAAGGATATAGGGGACTATACCTTGATTTCCACTTCCACGCCGCTGGGGAGCTCTAATTTCATCAGTGCGTCGACGGTTTTGGCGGTTGAACTGTAGATGTCAATCAAACGCTTGTAGTCGCTCAGCTGGAATTGCTCGCGGGCCTTCTTGTTGACGAAGGTTGAGCGGTTGACGGTGTAAATACGCTTGTGAGTGGGAAGGGGGATGGGACCGCTGATGATGGCACCCGTAGCCTTCACGGCTTTCACAATTTTCTCAGCTGACTTGTCGACCAATTTGTGGTCGTAGCTCTTCAGCTTGATTCTGATTTTCTGACTCATTTTTTAATTTTTAATTTTTATTGTTTTTTAATGATATCCGGCTGCCGCTAAAGAGTCATTTGCTCAACGGCAGACGTGCTTTCTCTATTACGGGCTGCAAAGGTACGAATTATGGATGACTTAAACAATTTCGCAGGATTAAATGCCAGAATATTTAAGATTTTTTAATTACCTAATCACTGTCTTGCGTCCGTTTTTCACATATATGCCCTTCTGGGTGGGTTGTGCAATCCTCACGCCAGCCGTAGTATACCATGCTCCATCCTTGTCGTTGACACCCACGGTTGTCAGGCCTGTGCTATCGCTGTCACCGAAGTCAATCACTATTTCTCTCGACTCTAGAGCGTCTTCCGAGAATAGGAAGTATGCGCGGAAGGCTTTCATTATACGTGGTTCTCCCGTGCGAATCAGTATACTATTAGCGGTCATGTAGTAGAGATTAGAATAGGATAGGGACTCGTCAATGTAGAAGGCGTCGTAGTAGCCATTGAACGCTACGTTGTCATTCCTAAAATTCCTTTTTGTTGTGTCAATGTATACGTTCTTGAAGACGGGGTTAATGATTCTGGCATTCTCCCCTAAGTCTTTCCATTTAATGATATACGGTGTGCCCGCTTCGAGCGTTTCCACGGCATCGCCGAAGGTCAGCCTGACGGTGGTGCCAGTAATGGTAGCGTTTTCAAGGGACTTGGCAGTGGCGTCAGCAAGGGGCGAGTCGGCCAGCGTTACGTCGAAGGGCAGACAGACGGTGTTCCATTTGCCGTCTTGATAGAAGGTGCGCCCCTTGAGAGTGATGTTGCACCAAGTATTATTGAACTTATTAATGATGTCCTCGTTATTGTCGGAGTCATCAAATAAACAAAGCTCAAGCATGACACTGCGGAAATAAGCAATGTCGTCTGATGAAATGCCGAGCTGGTTGATGAAGTAGTTTTCAAACTTATCGCGCAGCGTTGTTCCCTCCAGTGCCAAGATGACATCGATGCGGTCCTGGAAGGCTGACTTCAGACGGTTCGTGGCTCCAGGAGCAGCCGAGAACGAAGTCAGCTCATAGTCCTTGTAAATCTCGTCGAGGGTGACACCCAGCACACCCTCAAGCAGGAAGGCTAGCAAACCTGTACGGTCGGCACCCCATGCACAATGGAAATAGACGCCCTTGTCCTGACGGAAGTGATTGAGGATGAAGTCGAACTCTTCCTTCAGGCGCTGTTGCGTTCCACTCTCATTGAGGTTAGTGGCCGTATAGTCGTTCGCTGCGGCGAAGTAGTAGTCTTCATCAAATCCGAAGGCCGACGTGCCGCAGCCCTGATCCTTGTCGTAGTCGGCCTTCCAGCGGAGGTCTATCTCACCGCCTACGCCGAGGTCACGCAGACGCTGAAGGTCTTCGTCTGTACAATTGACATAGCCATTCAGTGTGGAACCGCGGAACAGGTGGCCATAGGTGGTGCGTTGGCCGTCCTGTGTCAGCTTGCCACCAAGGTCGCGGATATTATAGGCCGACGGGGCATAGACCATACGGAGACGTCCGGTGGTGTTAAACCGACCCTCAGAGATTATAATGGATTCTTCATCATAGATTTCATAGCTGTATGACTCTTGTGGCAGGAGGTTATAGAGATAAGCCGCCGTCTCGCCCTGGTTCACTGTGACCTCGGCTAACAGATCGTCGCGGAAGTCGCGCAAAAACAGGGTGGCAGTGGCGGTCTCGAATGCGGGCACGGGAATCATCACGGCATTGGGAATGTCACGGCGGACGGGAGGAGCTACGTTGTACTGTGCCACCTCCGACTCATCACTGGCCCCTGTATAGGTTACGTTGGCAAGGTATTTGCGGGCGGCAGCGTTCTCCAGGTTAACCTCGAACTGCATATCCCAGCTGTCGAGCACGTTAAAGGCGGTAATGGGGATAGAAGCCGTCCCAGAGCAGTACAACCAAGTATAATTGCTCACATCGCTCACCAGCATACCATCGTACCAGGGCAAGATGAACTGCTTGTTGCTGCCCAAGGACTGCTCCATCGTAGCACTGTTGGTGTCTGAGTTGAACTTGACCACGCAAGGTGTGCCAGGGGCAACGGTGTTGACGGGATAAATTTGAGCACGTTCTTCATACACACCGCCAACGGCGTAGAGTTCGTCCACATTCTCGTCGCTGACATCGAGCGTGAACGGAACGCAGAGGCGCGTGAGCTCGTCGGCTTTGACGTTGATAGTCACTTGCGGCGCTTCGCCGATATATTCTAGTTTAAAGTTATCTACGCAAGTCCAAGCCTTCGCGTTGGCGCAGCGGTAGCCGATGGTGACGGCGGCATCGTTGGCCAGCACGGCAATGAGCGTGTTCGGATAGTAGCCGTTTGCAAGGTAATTGTTGGCTGCTCCGCTGCCGTTAGCCACGTAGAATGAAGCACCGTCGGGCGTTACACCGCCGAGGCTGCTGCTTGTCACACTTTGCACGTCGAAGAGGTTCATGATGAGCTGCTCGTTGTTGTTGAGGTAGAGCGTGCCAGTGACGATGCTATTGCCCGCCTGGTAGTCGGCCCATGCCGTGTCCATTGGGTCGTTGGTACGCTCAAAGCCGTCTACCTTCATGCGGTAGGCTCCGGCGGGCAGCGTGTAAGGCAACGTCTGTGAGAGGTCGAACGAGCTGTTGTAGTAGCGCATGACCCCATTCGTCACACCGACGGTGGTTGAGGAAGCCAGCGTCTCGGTCCAATAGTTCTTGTAATTCGAGTCGCTGAAGTCGGCATCTTGAATCATCCAAGTAAGGTCGAAGCCTGCTCCTTCATTGATGGTCACGCTCTTCATGAATGTAAGAGTGGCGCTCCAGAGCGCTGTTTTCTGCGTGGTGATGGTTGCAGTGGCTTCTTCCAACGTAGCTATCTGGATGGCGTCGTCTACGTTGCTTACTGCCGTAGTAAGAGCGCTCGCTGCATCGCCCTCATCGGTGTAAACGTCTTGGTTGCGCATTGCCTCAATTTTTGCCTTCATTGTCAGATACTCCGCATAGGCAGCTGACGCAGACTGTGCCAAGGTGGTGGCGTCCTCAATGGCATTGATGGCTGTCTGATAGTCTGCACTGGTGGTATAGGTCTTGTTGTTTGCAGACACGATGTCCTGGAGGTCGGTGGCAGCCTGGTTGGGCAGCGGGGTCACAGCATTGGCGACAGCGACGGCGGAGGCGAGCATACCCTCGTAGGCCGTGAGATCCTCGGCATTGAAATAGTAGGTCAGCTTCACGTTGTTGAAGCAGATCCAGTTGGGATAGTCGCCAGCGGAGAAACTGGGCACGGCGATGGTCAGGTCGAGCTTGCCATCGCTACCCACGTAGGTGTATACAGTATTAGTATATTTCGGATTCTCGTCATAGTCATCGCTGATCTGGCTGCGCGATGTAGGCTTTGAATGATTGTCGGTGCTGATTTCGTACCAGTCCTTAATGAGCACCTCGTTGTCGTTGGCCTTGAAGTAGGCGTTCGAGAACGTATAGCCGTTATTGCCAAAGGTCGCGCAACGATCCAAGACAGAAGCACGGTAGAACGACTGAACCGTCACCTTGTACAAGCCGGCCGGCAAGCCGGTCACCGTCTGGGTGGTCATCGACTGACCGCCGGCAGCATTCTGAATTCTGTAGCTGCCATTATTTATGGCTGTTCCCTGAATGTTGTTCACCGTCCAACCTGTGGTGTTCTCGAACATCGTGGGGTTGCTGATTTCGCTGGTCTTGTCCATAGAGGTCATAGAGGCAATGGCGGTCTCCAGTTCACTTTGGTTCGTCGCGGTCAGGCCAGCACTCGTGGCGATGGCGGCGAGTCGGGCATTGGCGGCATTGGCTACGATGCTCTTCTGCGTGGCGGCATCTACGAACTGCCACACTGCGGCATTTGCAAGACCTTCCACCAGCACGAGGCCGCCGTCGGCGTTGATTGCCACATAATAGCCCTGGGTGGCATAGCCAATTTGGCTGGGATTGTAGATACATCTCAGGACAATGCCCCCTGACACTTCCGTCACCGCCCATTTGTGGTAGGACGTACCAGCGCAGTCAAGGCCATTGGCAACAACCCTCAAATAACGCCCGTAGTAGTCGGCCATTTGGAAACGGATTTAGTTGTAGGTGGCGTCAGAGAACTCACTGACGCTGCTCCCCTCATTCTTGATCTCTACGGGAACGCCGTAGTTGTCCACCTTGGCGCCGCTGTTGGAGACAGAGGTCACGCCATGACTAAGGAACTTTCCTGTGGCAGGATTGTACAGATAGCCTGTAACGCCGTTAGCGGGCAGGGCTGCATTCAATGCAGTGGCACAAAATGCAATCAAAGCCAAAAGGGCAAGTCTTATCTTTTTCATGTCAATAATAAAATATGTTTTAAGTTGCTTTATTTCCTGGACAGTGTCATCACGAAGCGGGCACCGTCGGTGTAGGATGTGTCAAGGACGATGTCGCCACCCAATTGGCGGACCATTATTCGGGCAATTGAAAGGCCGATGCCTGTGCCGTCGGTAAACTCGTCGAGCTTCACAAACTCGCTGAAGATGTTTTCGGCCTGCTCGGGTGGAACGCCGATGCCGGTATCTTCAACAGTGAAGGCCACTTGCGTCTGCGTTACATCGATGCTCAGCGTGACACGTTGCTTTTGGCCTGACATACTGTCCTTGAGCGCCATGGGCTGGGTGAATTTCACGGCATTGCTAAGTAATAGTGCCAGCGCCTTGGCAGCCGACTTTTGGTTGGTGACGATAGTGACTTGGTCGGCCTGTGGCGACGACTGCTGCTGCAACTGCAGATGATCTGCCTCGCGGATGCCGCTCAAGGTGATGGCCAGTGAGGTGATATCGGTAGGATGTACCGTGTCGTTGCGCTCGATGTCGGTATGACTGTTCACTTGGCTGAGTTCAAGCATCTTGTCAATCAAAAGGGTGATGCGCTCGCTGTTCTCCATGATTTGTCGACTGATGTCCTGCAGTTCGTCGTTGTCTATCTTTATGTCAGGTGCAGCCAGCACCTGCGTGAATCCTGAGATGATGTTGAGCGGTGTGCGTACCTCATGGGATATCTGCCTGATGAAGTTTGTCTTCATGCGTGACGACTCCATGGCCTTTTCGTTGGCAATAACGAGTTGGCGGTTGGTGACATCGAGCCTCTTGTATGCCTTGCGTCGCTGTATGGTATAGATGAAGAGGAAGATGAAGAATACGGCCATGGCGATAATTACTGTGAGCAGGCGCTGCTGCGACAGTTCGGCGCGTTGCTCAGCTATCTGGCGTTCCTTGCCCTCGGTGTCGTAGAAGGTGGTCAGCAGGTCGGAATCGATTCTTCGCTGCCGGACGAGTGCCGTATCATAGTATTCGGCTACAATCGTGGCTATGTGCAGGGCTGAGTCGATGTGTCCTGCCAGCAGATTGGCGCGGAATTTGGGTATCATGAAGAGTCCGAAGTTCTCGAAGTCGGCCTTGTAGCCGCCCGACTTCAGAAAATGGTCCAGCTGTTCGTAGTTGCGTGCAGCCTCCTCATAGCGGTGCGTCAGCAGCAGATACTCGTTGCTGTTGATAATGTGGCCCAACTGCTGAGCCGTCTGTGTCGACTGATAGTCGTTGAAGGCGCGCTCGGCATCGGCAGTACGTCCCTGGGCATGGGCCAATAAGGCCTTGCTGTAGCAGATGTCGGCCTTCATCTCGTCCAAGAACACAGAGTCGCGCTGCGGATGTGCATCGACTTCAGCATAGAGCGAGTCTTGTACCTCTATCCATGGAGTAGCTTCAGCATAGCGGCCGGTTTGCATGTATGCCTTGACGATGGCGTTCATGCATTTCTGACACTCGCGGAAGTCTAATGCGTCGTGATGTGTAGTCAGACGGGTGTGCACGCCCTGCAGTGCCTTTTGGAAGCTCTGGGCGGCCAGGTCGGTCTGCCCTAAGTAGAGCTGGCACTCGCCTATAGTCTGGGCGATGTCGTGATGGTCGGCAAATGCGTCGTAGCCCGCAGCCTTCAGCTTGCGGTCGGCGGCGTAGGCCTCGCGCAGTGCACGGTCGTAGCGCTTCATCTCGCAGAGCAGGCGCACATAGTTGTGATATGAATAGAGGTAGGCGTCGAGGTCGGCCTCCGTTTTGATGTCGTTCATGTCGATGCTGCTCAGCTGGGCGTATAGCCGTAGCGAGGTGCTGCGCTGGCCCATCAGGTTGTAGGTGATGGTACGATAGAAGATGGTCTTCGCCAACGAGAGCTCGCCTTTCTGTTCGAGACTGTCGATGACAGCCAGCACACGCTCGTGGTTATTTCGCGCATCGCCAATGGTTGAGACGATGGAGTCGGCACGGTTGAAGCCTTCGGCATCGTTAAATCCTCCGGAGCCGATAGTCGGCAGCTGTTTGCGGTCAGTACATCCGCAGACAGCCACTAATATCAGCAGCATCAATATTTTGGTTAGCCTCGTCATTATCTAATGCAGTTGTTTAAAGCCAGTAGTATCATTCCAATTTGCAAAGTTACACTTTTCTTTGAATTCAACACATTTATCTGGCTATTTTTTTATGGTTGGTCATAAAAAAATGTGTGAGGCGCACACAAAAACTCCCGAAATCGCAAGAAAACGATTCCGGGAGTTATTATCGTTATTCCGTTATTCCGTTATACCGTTATTCCGTTATAACGTCATCACGTCATTACGTGTCAAACGACTTCTTACACCAAGTCGGCACGACCCTTCACCTCCTCAAGCACAGCCTTGGCGAGAGCGCTGGAGAGCGGTGCGTGGTGGTCGTACTCCATAGAGCTGGTAGCACGGCCTGAAGTGATGGTACGCAGAGCGGTGACATAGCCGAACATCTCCGACAGGGGCACCTGGGCCTTCACGACGCGGGCGCCGCTGCGGCTCTCTTCCATGCCTTCCACCTGGCCACGACGCTTGTTCAGGTCGCCGATGACGTCACCCATGTTCTCCTCGGGTGTCACCACCTCGAGCTTCATGATGGGCTCCATCAGTACAGGCTTAGCCTTGGCGCAAGCCTCCTTGTAAGCCATCTGGGCAGCAATCTCGAATGATAGCTGGTCGGAGTCGACGGGGTGGAAGCCACCATCGACGACGGTCACCTTCAGTGAGTCGAGGGGATAGCCACCGAGGATACCATTCTTCATGGCAGCCTCGAAGCCCTTCTGGATGCTGGGGATGAATTCCTTAGGAATATTGCCGCCCTTCACCTCGTTGACGAACTGCAGGCCGGGGTTGTTCTTCAGGTCGTAGTCTTCGTCGACGGGGCCAACCTGCACGAGCATCTTGGCATACTTACCGCGACCGCCCGACTGCTTCTTGTAGGTCTCGTCAATCTCCACGGTCTTGGTAATGGCCTCCTTGTAGTTCACCTGGGGCTTGCCCTGGTTGCACTCCACCTTGAACTCGCGCTTCAGGCGGTCGATGATGATGTCGAGGTGCAGCTCGCCCATACCGCTGATGATGGTCTGGCCGCTCTGCTCGT
>JAILAA010000190.1 GCA_024681875.1 Prevotella sp. | reverse complement strand
CCGTGGCTCTGGTAGCGCTTGTCGTGGTGGAAGATGTTCTCGCGCACCCACTTATGAATGGCCAGGGCCACGCCGTGCATTCCGCCCCAGGCCACGAAGTTGAGGCTGGCGCCATGCCAGAGCCCGCCAAGGAGCATGGTGATGATGAGGTTGATGTATTGCCGCACCTTGCCCTTGCGGTTGCCGCCAAGGGAGATGTAGATGTAGTCGCGAATCCACGAGGAGAGCGAGATGTGCCAGCGGCGCCAGAAGTCGGTGATGCTCTGCGAGGTGTAGGGGGCGTTGAAGTTCAGGGGGAAACGGAAGCCGAGGAGCAGGGCGATGCCGATGGCCATGTCGCTGTAGCCGGAGAAGTCGCAGTAGATCTGCATGGCATAGCCGTAGGCGCCGAGGAGATTCTCTACGCCGGTATAGAGCGAGGGGTTGTCGAAGATGCGGTCGACGAAGTTGAGGGAGATATAATCGCTGATGACGGCTTTCTTGAACAGGCCGATGGCGATGAAGAAGACGCCTCGGGCAAACATGTCGTTGGTGACCTCGAGGGGCTTGCGTATCTGAGGGGCAAAATCCCTTGCACGGACGATGGGGCCTGCCACGAGCTGGGGGAAGAACGAGACGTAGAAGGCGTAGTCGAGCAAAGAGGGCAAGGGCTTGAGGTCGCCCCGGTAGACGTCGATGACGTAGGACATGCTCTGGAAGGTGAAGAACGAGATGCCTACGGGCAGGAAGATGTCCCACGGCTGGAAGTTGGAGCCCACCATCTGCGACCACATGCCGGCGAAGAAGTTGGTGTATTTGAAGTAGGCCAGCAGGCCGAGGTCAATGAGCAATGACAGGAAGACCAACCATTTTAATTGACTATTTGACCATTTACTATTTGACGATTGACTATTTACTATTTGCCCTTCGCCGGCCTTGATGGTGGCTATTCTTTGTGCGATGAGGTAGTCGCTCAGCGTGACGACGGCCAGGAGGAAGAAGTAGAAGCCGCTGGACTTATAGTAGAAGTAATAGCTGAAGGCTGTGACGAAGAGCAGGCGCAGCGTCCGCGTATGCTGCATGAGCATGTAGCAGAAGGTGAAGCCCAGGAAAAGCATGAGGAAGAGTCCCGACGAGAAGATCATCGGCTCCTCGGGGTTGTATGTCAGTTGTTGAAGTATCCTGTCTAACATCTTTAACAAAAAATCCGTGTTAATCCGTGTTCAACCGTTGCTCAGAATCCATAGCTGTGGTATCCAGCCATGATGGCGTCGAAGAGGAAGCGGGCCAGATGGCGGCCTCCCTTGAAGTTGATGTGTGTGTAGTCTTTGTTGGCGAAGCCTTGCTCTACGAGTCCCTTCATGCTGTCGCGGCCTCCCATGGCCTCGAAGAGGTTGAAGAAGCTGACGGCGTGGTCGGAGGCCATGATCTGCTGATAGGCCACGAGGGCCTCTACGCCTTTCATGGTGTGCAGTCCGTTGCTGGCGCGCTGATCGCGGTCGGGCATACCCACGACGAGGATGCTGGTTTGCGGATAGGCCCGTCGCAGATGGTCGATGGCCTGCCCCATGTTGCGGGCGTAGCCGGAGTAGTTGCTCTGCCCTGTGTTGGCTACGTTCAAGCCATAGTGCACCACGATGAGGTCGTAGGGGCGGAGTGCGGCAAACTGGGCCAGGGTGGCTTCGGGAATCTGCGACAGGTTAGAGCCTGCCGAGCCTCGCATACTGAAGTTGTCGACCACTACGCCGGTGACTGGCTCTAAGGCAACGCCATAGAACAGCGTGCCGCTGCCCATGCCGCGCAGGGTGTAGCTGACGGAGGACATCGGCACGGTGTCGCGGCACTCAATGGTCTGCAGCCTTGCGGCTCCGGCAATGGTGTCAACGAGGGTGCTGTCGCTGCCGTTCATGGTGGTGTACAGCCTGCAGCCGCCGTCGCTGCGCAAATAGAAGATGGCCTTGGTCCATTGGCTCTGATGGCGACGGGCTCGGGCACCTTTATAGGTGATGCGGGCGCCTTCGGTGGCGGTGAAATAGCGCTGGGCAATGCCTTGGTTGGCGTTGCTGAACGGGCGCTTGACGATTTCGTACTCGGTGATGCCGCTGAAGGAATGGACGACGCTCTGGCGGAAGCCGTGCACCTTGCTGGCACAGTCGACCCAGCCGACGCCGCTGCCGCCAAACTGATCCTGCATCAGCTCGCGCAGGTCTTGTGTGAAGATGTCGCCCTCGATGAACGAGTCGCCATAGTAGGCGATGCGCACGGGACGCCCCAGCTGACGGGCACGTGCCAGCTGCTGGTAGAAGTAATACATGCCGCCTGCCCGGCCTTGCGAGTAGTCGAGGATGGGCGTGACGCCTTCGGGGTGCTCTGCTACGGGACTGACCATGACGACACTGTCGGTGGCGGGTGTTTGAGCCACGGCACCGAGGCCTGTCGTGTCAGTAGGCTGCAAGCGCACGCCGTCGCTTACCACGGGACGGGCTGCGGCGTGCTGCGAGTCGGCAGGAGCCACCGGAGTGACCACCGTGATGGGCTTGGGCGGCTCGGGCACGTCGGGTATGAAGCCTAAGCCGTCGCCATCGTCCATATACTCGGGCAACACGTCGCTGAGCACGTTGACACGGCGCAGCTCCGTCTCGCCTATTGACAGCTTAGGCAGAAAGTGCAGAGCCAACAGAATGGCTACTACCAATGCTACAAAGATAAAGGAGCGTGCAATCTGATTCATAGTCCCTCATCGAGCGTCTTTGCTCCCTTTTCCGTACAGATGCCGCGCAAAGACGTGAAAACCAAACTTTTGAATACCTGTTCCAAATCGAAATGACGATAAAGGCCGTGCGACATGATGTAGAGGCCGACGGCTTCAAACATCAGGGGCACAAGGTCGTAGTTGAGGTCGCTGCGGAAGTAGCCCTCATCGATGCCGCGATGCAGGAAATCGACAAACTGCTGGCGGTTTTGCTCACGGTAGTCTTCCAGCATCTTCAGCACACGGGGATATTTCTTCAAGTCATCGTAGAAAAGGACCGAAGTGCCTTTGAGCTCCTCCATCTGCTGGCGATAGGCCGCCAGCACTATTTCCATGACACTGCTTCCCTGGCGCATCAGCTCCATCATGGCTTGCTCTCGCCTGACATGATAGGAGCTGACACTCTCAAAGAGCAGGTCTTCCTTGTCTTTGTAGAGCTCGTAAAGGGTGCGTTTCGAAATGCCTAACCGACGGGCTATGTCATCCATCCTCACGGCACGAATGCCCTGCGCGGCAAAAGCCTGCATCGCCGTTTCAATGACGCGCTCACGCAGTTGATGCCTGTAGACCGAGATGTCCTTTTTATCTGACATTTCCTTTTTTTTAAGGCTGCAAAGGTACTAAGAAACCATCATAACGCAAAGGAAAATACTTTTTTTCTTCGCATAGTCGCTGCTTTTCATCCTTTTTTTATACCTTTGCACGCAAAATTCAACTTGAAAACGATGGTAAAGATTACGAAAGAGGCCGCGCTGGCTTATCATGAGAGCGGACGGCCCGGCAAGATTGAAGTGAAGCCCACGAAGGCTTACCGTACACAAACCGACCTCTCGCTGGCCTATTCGCCCGGCGTGGCCTATCCCTGTCTGGAGATTCAGCAGAATCCCGACGACGCGTATAAATACACGGACAAGGGCAACCTCGTGGCTGTCATCAGCAACGGCACGGCTGTGTTGGGCTTAGGCGACATCGGAGCCATGAGCGGCAAGCCGGTGATGGAGGGCAAGGGTCTGCTGTTCAAGATATACGGCGGCATCGACGTATTCGACATCGAGGTGGACGAGAAAGACCCCGAGAAATTCTGCGAGGCCGTGGAGCGCATCGCTCCCACTTTCGGCGGCATCAACCTGGAAGATATCAAGGCACCGGAATGTTTCTACATTGAGGAGCGCCTGAAGAAGACACTCGACATCCCCGTGATGCACGACGACCAGCATGGCACGGCCATCATCTCGGCTGCAGGACTGAAGAATGCGCTGGAGGTGATCGGCAAGGACATCCGCAAGGTGCGCATCATAGTGAACGGCGCAGGCGCTGCCGCTATCTCGTGTACGAAATTATATATGGCCATCGGGGCACAGAAGGAGAACATCGTCATGCTCGACTCGAAGGGCGTCATCTCTACGGAGCGTCAGGACCTGAACGAGCAGAAACGATTCTTCGCCACAGAGCGCACCGACATCCACACGCTGGCCGAGGCCGTCAACGGCGCCGACGTCTTCGTGGGCTTGTCGAAGGGCAATGTGCTCTCGAAAGACATGGTGCGCTCAATGGCTGAAGACCCCATCATTTTCGCTCTGGCTAACCCCACGCCCGAGATTACCTACGAGGACGCGATGGATGCACGCCCCGACGTGCTGATGTCGACAGGCCGCACCGACTATCCCAATCAGATTAACAATGTGATAGGCTTCCCCTACATCTTCCGCGGAGCCCTCGACGTGCACGCCACCGCCATCAACGAGGAGATGAAGCTGGCTGCTGTGCACGCCATCGCCGACTTGGCCAAGCAGCCCGTACCCGACGTGGTGAACGACGTGTACAAGGTGAACAACCTGAAATTCGGCCGCGACTATTTCATCCCGAAGCCCGTCGACCCCCGACTTATCTCTGAGGTGAGCGCCGCCGTGGCCAAGGCCGCCATAGAGAGTGGCGTGGCCCGTAAGGAGATTACAGACTGGGAGCAGTACAAGGACTCGCTCTCGGTGCTGCTCGGTCAGGAAACGAAGCTGACGCAGAAACTTTACGCCACAGCAGCAGCCCACCCGCAGCGCGTCGTCTTTGCCGAGGCCGTACACCCCACGATGCTCCGTGCCGCCGTGCAGGCCAAGGCCGAAGGCATCTGCCACCCCATCCTCTTGGGCAACGACGAGGTGATCACGAAGATGGCTGCAGAGCTCGACCTCTCCTTGGAGGACATCGAGATTGTCAACCTGCGACACCCCAACGAGCAGGAGCGACGTGAGCGCTATGCCCGCATCCTCACCGAAAAGCGCGGCCGCGAGGGCTACACCTTCCAGGAGGCCAACGACAAGATGTTCGAGCGCAACTACTTCGGCATGATGATGGTGGAGACGGGCGAGGCTGACGCTTTCATCACCGGACTCTACACGAAGTATTCCAACACAGTAAAGGTGGTGAAGGAGGTCATCGGCATACGCCCTGAATACAAGCATTTCTGCGCCATGCACATCATCAACTCGCCACGAGGCACGCTCTATGTGTGCGACACGCTGGTGAACGAAAATCCTGACACCGACACGCTCGTCGACATCGGCAAGCTGGCATCGACGGCTGTGCGATTCTTCAACGAGAAGCCCGTCATTGCCATGGTGAGCCACTCGAACTTCGGCAGCTCGCAGAGTGACGGTGCCTTGAAGGTGAAGTACGCCGTGGAGCAGCTGCACGAGCTGTATCCCGACCTGCCCATTGACGGCGAGATGCAGATAGGCTTCGCCCTCGACAGAGAGCTGCGAGACGCACGGTATCCCTTCAGTCGCCTCAACGGGAAGGATGTGAACACCATCGTATTCCCCAACCTCACCTCGGCCCGCTCGTCATACAAGATGCTGCAAATGCTGGGCGCCGATGCCGAGATTATCGGCCCGATACAGATTGGTCTGAACAAAGCCATCCACTTTGTTGATTTCGACGCCTCGGTACGCGACGTGCTGAACATTACCGCCGTGGCCGTCATAGATGCCTACGTCTTCAAGATCAAGGACCGGATTACAAAGTTGAAAAGTTGAAAAGGGTACTCATCTCTTTAGCCAGCAATGACGGACAGGAAAAGAACCTGAGCAAGGCTCGTGAAGCCCTTGCTCAGGTTCTCATCTCTCCTGTCTATACACCTGCCATCTGGACAGAGCCGTACACCTCTCACCCCTCACCTCACACCTCTCACCCCTCACCTCACACCCCTCACCTCTCACCTCACACCTCTCACCCCTCACCTCACACCTCTCACCTCTCACCTCACACCTCTCACCTCTCACCTCACACCTCTCACCCCTCACCTCACACCTCTCACCTCTCACCTCACACCTCTCACCCCTCACCTCTCACCTCTCACCTCTATCTCAACCAGCTCGTCAGCGCTCAGACCGACCTTGACAGCAATGAGTTGAATGACAGACTAAAGGAGATAGAAAAGGCACAAGGACGCGACGACGAAGCTCGTCGCCAGGGTATCGTGCCTGTTGACCTTGACTTGCTGCAACACGACGGTTGCCGTTTTCATCAGCGCGACTGGCAGCGTCCCTATATCCAACAGCTCCTGCCACTGATTCCTGAATAAGACGAATGGATCTTGAAAAACCGACCTCGGATTTTCAAGACCCACTCGTTATTTCCTGCACACAACTACCGCAATAGCGGCAAGGAAGGGGAGTTTGGGGACGCAAAACATGGGACTCATAAATAGAACACGAAGAAACGAAGGGACGAAGATTTCTTTCCAGTGTAATTATCTTCGTTTCTTCGTTTCTTCGTGTTTGGTTACTGACCCCACTCTACCCCCTCCCCTACAAGGAGGCAGGCAAACTAATTGTTCACAGAGCCCCCGACAATGTCAAGCAGCTCGCTTGTAATAGCCTGCTGGCGACTCTTATTATACTGCAGGTTCAACTGGCGCAGCAGCTCGTCGGCATTATCAGTAGCCGTCTGCATGGCCACCATACGGGCAGCGTGCTCAGAGGCAACGCTGTCGAGCAAGGCGGTGTAGAGCATGAGATGTGCCAGCTTGGGCACGAGCAGCGAAAGCACTGAATCCATGTCAGGCTCGACAATGAAGTTATCGTTCAGCGGCTTTGCCTCCTCCTCTGCTCTTCCCTCTGTTCTTTTCCCTCTCTGCTTCAGGTAGTCCTGTGCCTTCTTCGTCACCACATTTGAGGTAAGATCACGCTCATGGTCACGCTCCAACTCTGTCTCGATGTCGATGGGCAGGAAGGTCTTACGCGTCAGAATCTGCGAGCCGGCACTCTTGAAGTGGTGGTAGATGAGCTCCACTTTGTCAATCTCGCCTTTTGCGAAACGCTCGCCCAGACTCATCGCTAAATCAATGCAGGGCGCCACACTCGGGTGGTCAATCATGGTGGAGCCATCGCCGACGCTCTTCACGTTGTAGCCCAGCTTCGTAGCCTTCTCCGTCACCTTACGCCCGATGGGATAGACCTCTACATTCTCCGCACCAATCTTCTCGACATAGGAATTCACCGTCTGCTGCATCATCTTAATGACATTGGCATTGAAGCCTCCGCAGAGCGACGAATTGCTGGAGAAAACCACCAGTGCAGCACGTTTGACAGGCCGTTCCTGGTCGTAGATGGTCTGTGCCTCAGCCTCAGCAGCAAGGAAGCTCTTCAGAATGTGCTCAAGCAAATCCTCATAGGGCAGCATGTTCTGAATAGCAACCTGCGCATGATGAAGCTTCGACGACGCCACCATCTTCATGGCAGACGTAATCTTACGAGTAGAATTGACCGAGGCTATTCGGCCTTTGATTTCTTTTAATGATGGCATAAGCTATCAGGCTTTGTACGTTCCTGCGATGTCAGCCATTACGGCTTCAATCTTGGAGGTCGTCTCATCGTCAATCTTGCCGGCGCCCAGGGTCTCGATGACTTCAGGAGCCGTGCTGCGCAGCTTGTCGAGGAACTGATCCTGGCACTGGCGCACCTTGTCGATGGGCACCTCGCGCATCAGGCCGTGCACGCCGCAATAAAGGATGGCCACCTGCTCGCCGACGGGCATCGGGCTGTACTGCGGCTGAATGAGCAGCTGGTTGTTCTTACGTCCGCGGTCGAGCGTCATGGCTGTCACGGCGTCCATATCGCTGGAGAACTTCGAGAAGGCCTCAAGCTCACGATACTGGGCCTGGTCAATCTTCAGCGTACCGGCCACCTTCTTCATGGACTTGATCTGTGCCGAGCCACCGACACGACTCACGGAGATACCTACGTTGATGGCGGGACGGAAGCCTTGGTTGAAGAGGTCGCTCTCAAGGAATATCTGACCGTCGGTAATGGAGATGACGTTGGTGGGGATGTAGGCCGACACGTCGCCTGCCTGTGTCTCGATGATGGGCAAAGCGGTCAGCGAGCCGCCACCACGTACATGCCCCTTCATACACTCGGGCAAGTCGTTCATCTGCTCGGCCACCTCCTGCTGCTCGTTCATCTTGGCAGCACGCTCCAACAGACGGCTGTGCAGGTAGAACACATCACCGGGATAGGCCTCACGTCCTGAGGGACGGCGCAGAATCAGCGACACCTCACGATAGGCCACTGCCTGCTTGGACAGGTCGTCGTAGACCACGAGAGCGGGCAGACCACGGTCACGGAAGTATTCGCCGATAGCAGCACCTGCAAAAGGTGCATAATACTGCATGGCGGCAGGGTCGGCAGCTGTAGCAGCTACGATGATGGTATAAGGCATGGCGCCGTGCTCCTTCAGGGTCTGCACCAAGGCAGCCACTGTGGAAGCCTTCTGGCCGATGGCCACGTAGATACAGTAGACAGGCTTGCCTGCCTCATAGAAACTCTTCTGGTTGATGATGGTATCAACGGCGATGGCAGTCTTACCTGTCTGACGGTCGCCAATGATGAGCTCACGCTGGCCGCGACCGATGGGAATCATCGAGTCGACAGCCTTCAAGCCTGTCTGCAGCGGCTCCTTCACAGGCTGACGATAGATCACGCCAGGTGCTTTGCGGTCGAGAGGCATCTCGAAAGCGCCTGTGAGGTCGATGTCGCCCTTGCCGTCAATAGCCTGACCCAGCGGATTGATAACGCGGCCCAGCATGTTGTCGTTCACGCGGATGCTGGCGATGCGGCGCGTGCGCTTCACCACCATGCCCTCCTTGATGCCCGACGTGGTGCCGAGCAGCACGCAACCTACGTTGTCCTCCTCGAGGTTCATCACGATGGCCATCGTGCCGTTCTCAAACTCCAGCAACTCGTTAGCCTCGGCATTGCGCAGGCCGTAGATGCGGGCCACGCCGTCGCTGACGGTAAGCACGGTACCCACCTCGTCGAACTGCTGCGCATCGCTGATGCCCTTCAGCTGGTCGAGCAACACCTGACTGACTTCGCTTGGTTTAATCTTATCTGACATTGTTTTTCCTTTTTTCGTTATTACGTTATAACGGTATAACGTTATTACGACTATTTACTTAACTGGTTAAGAATACTGTTGAGCCTGGCCTTGACGCTGCCGTCCATGCGGTAGGTGTCATATTCGAGAATGAAGCCGCCAATAATGTCAGGGTTCACCTCTGTCTCAAACTCTACAGTTCCCTTAGTCTTGCTTTCCACCATCTGGCGCATCTTCTGCTCAGTAGCAGGAGCGACGGCCACGGCGGTGGTCAGTTTTCCACGGATGATGTTCTTCTGTTGACGATAGAGCGTGACGTAGCTGTTGGCCATGAACTGTATCATGTTCTCACGGTCTTCCTTCAGCACCAGTGCCACGAAGGCTTTGCTGAGTGCCGAGGCCCCGTCGCCTCCGATGGCAGTGAGCAGGAGCATCTCCTTTTTCTCTTTTGCCAGCATGGGGTTGTCTATCGTATGACGCAGCTCGGGCACCTCGACGTAGCTCTTGGCCAACAACTGCATCTCGTGATACACCTGTTGGTCGAGCTTGGCGTCAATGGCGCTCTTGAGCAACGCCCTGGCGTAACGTACCGAAATGATTCCTATATCCATTAATTATAAAATTAAAAAAATTGAAAAATTAAAAGATTAAAAAAATCACGGTGTTACTGTTTATTGACATCATCCAGCATACGGTTGATGAGATCCATCTGCGCCTTATCGTCCTGAAGGTTCTGTCGAAGCACCTTCTCGGCAATCTCGACGCTCAGCGTAGCCACTTGCTTGCGGATGTCGGCGATGGCGGCTTTCTTCTCCTGCTCAATCTCTGCCTTCGCATCGTTGAGCAGGCGGGCGCCCTCCTCGCGGGCTTTCGTCTGGGCTTGTGCTACGATGGCCTCGCGTGTCTCAGCAGCCTCTTTCAGTATCTGAGCCTGCTGTGCGCGAGCTTCCTGTAGGATGGATTCACCTTCTTTCTGTATATTGGCCAGTCGCTCGTTTGCCTCATGGGCCTTGCGCAGCGAGTCATCGATGAAAGCCTTGCGCTCCTTCACCATGTTCGTGATGACAGGAAAGCCGAACTTCCACAGGATGAACAGCACCACGAGGAACGTGATGGACATCCAGAACAACAGACCAGTACTCGGAATCAATAAATCCATAATGCTGTTTTTTTAGGAGTTGAGGAGTAAGGAGTTGAGGAGGTAAAGTAGATTACCTTCATCGACCTTTTGTCCTATGGCTCCAATTTAATATTCCAATAAAGAAGTAGAGACAGAGGTATTCTACTTTACCTCCACATCTCCTCAACTCCTTTACTCCTTAATAATTAGATGCAGAGGAATGCGATGACGGCTGCGAACAGGGCTACACCCTCAATCAGAGCGGCTGCCACAATCATGTTCGTAAACAGCTTGCTCATTACCTCCGGCTGACGGGCCATAGCGTCCATGGCCTGACCACCGATTCTACCAATTCCCAGACCTGCACCAATGGCTGCGAGACCTGCGCCTACTGCGGCACCTAACTTAGCAACGCCTTCTACGGCTAACAATGTTGTAATCATAATTGTTGAATGTTTTTTTGTTGTTAATATTTTTTTCGTTATTTCGTTATCGCGTTATTTCGTTAATACGATTCTTTTATTCATGTGCTGGCTCCACTCTTGCCAGACCGATGAACACGGCCGACAGCATCGTGAACACCATGGCCTGGATGAAGCAGACCAGACACTCGAGGCACATCATGAAGATGCTCATCAGCACCGACAGTGCCGACATCGACAGCTGTACAGCCACAGCCTGCGAAGCCACGAGGAAGATGATGCACGTGATGGCCACGGCGATGGCGTGTCCTGCCATCATGTTGGCAAAGAGTCGAATCATCAGGGCAAAAGGTTTTGTGAAGATACCCACGAACTCAATGATGGGGATGATGGGCGCAGGGCATTTCAGCCATGTGGGCACATCGGGCCAGAAGATGTCCTTCCAATAGTGCTTGTTGCCCGAGAACTGTACGATGATAAACGTGCAGAGGGCAAGGAAGAAAGTCACGGCTATGTTACCCGTCACGTTGCCGGAACCCGGCGGGAACGGGATGAGTCCCATCACGTTGCAGGTGAAGATGAAGAAGAAACAGGTGAGCAGGTAAGGCACATACTTCTCGTAGCCCTTGCCCACGCCCGGCTTGATAATTTCGTCTACCACATACATCACCAGCATCTCGATGAAGCCCACGAATCCTCCAGGTGCAGCGTCGCTGGCCTTGCGTTTCTTGTACCAGCGGGCACAGCCGAGGATGATGCACACCAGCAGAATGACGTTGATAAACATCACGGCCACCGTCTTTGTGATGGAGAAGTCGAGGACAGGCTGACCGTTCTCCACAATTTTTCCAGCGTTATCGCCTGTAGTTGCGATGGCCAGCCCCTGAATGTCGGCAGGAGCATCAGCCTTGATATGTCGCAGTCCGTTGGCATCGGCATGGTGCTCGAAGCGCGACGAGCTGAACACATGCCAGCCCGTAGAGCTCTTCACGATAACAGGCAGGGGGATGACCAACGGATCGCGACCCTCACCCAGGTCGGTGATGTGCCACTCGTGCGAGTCCTTGATATGCTCCAGCACTACCTCTTTGGCCGAGAAGTCCTCAGCTTTTACCGCCGGCGTCATCACCAACAGTAAGAGTGCAATGCAGAACAATCGTTTCAGTTTAGAATTCATATTTCAATGTCTTAATTTCAGTGTCACGACCATCATTATCGCGTACATTATTAATATAATGAGAGCGAATCGGATGGCGTCTGTCCTGTTCTGTGCAATGAGGAGCACATAGATTGCGACGGCCGTGCCGACGAGCAACATGCGCACCGTTGCCATAATGAGGTAGAAGTGTACCAAGTGCTGGGGCGAGTGAGCTTTCACTACATCGTAGCCCTTCACGTAGGCCAGTCCCAACAGGGTGAAGAAAAGAATGCCGAAGAGAATATGAAGGACCATTATCTAAAGTCTGTAGTCTAAAGTCCTCGCCTGTAGTCTCACTCCGACTTTTCCACACAGATGGACACTTCGTTCTTCTGCACGGCCACGAATCCACCCAGTATCTCCAGCTGCTGGCCATCGTATTCTACGACGCCCTTCTGCAACGACGAGATGATAGGGGCGTGGTCGGTCAGAATCTCGAAGTTACCCTGCGTGCCAGGCACCTTCACGCTCTCCACCTCACCGGTAAACTCTATCCTTTCAGGAGAAACTATCTTCAGCTTCAGCATACCTTATCCCTTTGCTGCTTCCAACAGTTTCTTGGCTTTCTCCTTAGCATCCTCAATGGTGCCGACGTTGAGGAAGGCCTGTTCAGGCAGGTCGTCCACCTCGCCGTCGAGAATGGCGTTGAAGCCCTTAATGGTGTCCTCCACCGAGACCATGATACCAGGCAGACCAGTGAACTGCTCGGCGACGGTAAACGGCTGGCTGAGGAAGCGCTGCACACGGCGTGCACGGTTCACGGTCAGCTTGTCCTCGTCCGAGAGCTCGTCCATACCAAGAATGGCGATGATGTCCTGCAGCTCCTTGTAGCGCTGCAGAATCTCCTTCACACGCTGTGCGCAGTCGTAGTGCTCCTTGCCCACAATCAGCGGGTCGAGGATACGGCTCGTCGAGCCCAGCGGGTCAACGGCGGGGAAGATGCCGAGTCCGGCAATCTTACGGTCGAGCACCGTCGTTGCATCGAGGTGAGTGAACGTCGTGGCAGGAGCAGGGTCGGTCAAGTCGTCGGCAGGCACATACACAGCCTGTACTGAGGTGATAGAACCTTTCTTCGTTGAGGTGATACGTTCCTGCATGGCACCCATCTCCGACGCCAGCGTCGGCTGATAACCCACAGCGCTAGGCATACGTCCCAGCAGAGCCGAGACCTCAGAGCCAGCCTGTGTGAAACGGAAGATGTTGTCGATGAAGAACAGAATATCGCTTGATGCGCCATCCTTGCCACCGCCGTCGCGGAAGCCTTCAGCCACCGTCAGACCTGACAGAGCCACTGAGGCACGTGCGCCGGGCGGCTCGTTCATCTGGCCATAGACCAGCGTGGCCTGACTCTTCTTCAGTTCCTCGGGGTCGACAAGCGAGAGGTCCCACTTGCCTTCGTCCATAGCTTTCTTGAACTTCTCGCCATAGCGGATAACGCCTGACTCAATCATCTCGCGGATGAGGTCGTTACCCTCGCGGGTGCGCTCTCCGACGCCTGCAAAGACCGAGAAACCGTCGTGTCCCTTAGCGATGTTGTTGATGAGCTCCATGATGAGCACCGTCTTTCCCACGCCGGCACCGCCGAAGAGTCCGATCTTACCACCCTTCATGTAAGGCTCGAGTAGGTCGATGACCTTGATGCCGGTGGTGAGGATTTCTTTCTTCGTCGACAGCTCCTCGAAGACTGGAGCCTCGCGGTGGATAGGATATGCGCCCTTCATGTCGAGCTGGTTCATACCGTCAATAGGCTGACCTATCACGTTCAGCATACGGCCCTTGATTTGGTCGCCGGCAGGCATCTGAATGGGCGATCCAATGGGCACGGCCTCCAGCCCGCGCTGCAAGCCGTCGGTGTTGTCCATGGCTACGCAGCGCACGGTATCCTCGCCGATGTGCTGCTGTACCTCGACAATAAGCTCGCGGCCTTCGCCGCGGTTGATGCGCAATGCCTCGTGAATCTTCGGCAGCACCTTCTCAGCATCCAGTCCCTTCGTGTCGAAATAGACGTCGATGACGGGACCGATAATCTGGCTGATGCGCCCTGTAATCTGTGACATAAGCAAAATGTGTGTTTATTATTATTGTTTCTATTTGTCGTAGCAAAGACCCTGCAAAGGTAACACTATTTTTTCAAATGCCCAAAACCTTTAAGTAAAAAAAAAAATAACCTGCGAGTTTTCCACTGAACAACACAAAATATCGCATAACATTGCATCTGTTCATTTTTTTTATGCAAAACTTGTTGGAAACAAAAAAATATAGTAATTTTGCAGGCAAAATAAAAAAAACATCTTATACCATGAAAGTATATAAAATTATTGTAGCCGCAGCCATGGCACTGATCATGGCCAGTTGCGGAAGCACGAAGGACGTGCCCTATTTCCAGAACGCACAGGATGTTGACCTGACTCATTCGGCAGTTCTCTATGATGCGCGCATCATGCCCAAAGATCAGTTGACTATCACTGTAAAGACCATCAACGAAGAGGCATCAACACCGTTCAACCTCACCATCCCCACGACTTATACTGTAGGACGGTCACTGACTTCTGGCGGTCAGGGAACGCTGCAGACCTACTTGGTTGACAACGACGGCATGATTCAATTTCCTATCGTGGGAGAATTGAAGGTAGGCGGTCTGACCAAGTCGGAGGCAGAAAACCTTATCCAGCAAAAGATACAGCCATACATTGCAGAGTCGGAAAAACCCATCGTCACCGTACGCATGACGGGCTACCAAATCTCTGTCATCGGCGAAGTTGCTCGTCCAGGCACTTTTACTGTCAGCCGTGAGAAAATCACCATCCTTGAAGCCCTTGCACAGGCAGGCGACCTCACCATTTGGGGCAAGCGCGACAATGTACAGCTGATTCGTGAGGATGCCATGGGGCAGAAGTCCATACACATCATCAATCTTAAAGACGCCAACCTTATCAACTCGCCTTACTACTATCTGCAGCAGAATGACGTCATTTACGTGACGCCCAATAAGGTGAAGGCACAGAACTCAAGTGTGGGTAGTATGACGACGCTGTGGTTCTCAGCAACCAGCATCCTTATCTCGCTGACGTCGTTGCTCTACAACATTTTGAAATAAACACTCAAAGAGATTGGGAATCAACGCCCAATCTCTTTTTTCATAACAACACAAACAACAAAATTTCATAACTCTCAAAAAAACATGTGCGGAATAGTAGGATACATAGGCAAGCGCGAGGCTTACCCCATATTGATCAAAGGTTTGCGGCGATTGGAATATCGCGGCTATGACTCAGCCGGTGTGGCGCTCATTAACAAGGAGGGCACACTGAACGTATATAAGACAAAGGGGAAGGTGGACAACCTGACCGATTACTGCAGCGACAAGGACGTGAGCGGCACCATCGGCATAGCCCATACACGCTGGGCCACCCACGGCGAACCCTCAGCACGCAATGCGCACCCCCACTACTCAGAAAGCCACAACCTGGCCATCATCCACAACGGCATCATCGAGAACTACGCCGACATCAAGGCGAAACTGCAGCAGAAAGGCATCAAGTTCCAGAGCGATACCGACACCGAGGTGCTGGTACAGTTAGTGGAATATATCATGGTAAAGAAGAATCTCGACCTGCTGCAATCCGTGCAGGTGGCACTCTATCAGGTTATCGGCGCCTATGCCATCGCCATTGTCGACAAGCGTCATCCCGACCAGTTGGTAGCAGCCCGCAAGCAGAGCCCATTAGTGGTGGGCATCGGCGAGGATGAGTTTTTCCTCGGCAGCGACGCCAGCCCCATCATCGAATATACTGACAAGGTGGTCTACCTTGAGGACGGCAACATAGCCCTCGTCCGCCTGGGCGAGGAGCTGAAGGTGACAAGCATCCTTGGCGAGGAGCAACAGCTGGCTGTCAAGACCGTCGACATTGACCTCGGTCAGATAGAGAAGGGCGGTTATCCTCATTTTATGCTGAAGGAAATATTCGAGCAACCCGAGTGCCTGACCAACTGCATGAGAGGCCGCGTCAACATTGAAGCCGATCACGTCACACTCTCTGCCCTTATCGACTACCGCCGCCAGATGCTGGCCGCCAAGCGCGTGGTCATCGTGGCCTGCGGCACCTCGTGGCACGCTGGCCTTATTGGCAAGCAGCTCATCGAGACATTCTGCCGTGTGCCCGTCGAGGTGGAATATGCTTCTGAGTTCCGCTATCGCAACCCTGTGGTTGGCGAGGACGATGTGGTTATCGCCATCAGCCAGAGCGGCGAAACTGCCGACACGCTGGCCGCCATCCAGCTGGCCAAGCAGCGCGGCGCTTTCATCTACGGTATCTGCAACGCCATCGGCTCATCAATACCCCGCGCCACTGACACCGGCACCTATATCCATGTGGGGCCTGAAATTGGTGTCGCATCGACGAAGGCCTTTACAGGTCAAGTAACCGTGCTCACCATGATTGCCCTCGCCATGGCCGAGGCCAAAGGCACCATCAGCCGCGACGAATACCTGAAGGTGGTAAAGGGCTTGAGCGAGATTCCCGACAAGATTCGCGAGGTACTGAAAACCAACGACAAGGTGGCCGACCTCGCGCGTACATTTACCTACGCGCATAACTTCCTCTACCTGGGTCGCGGATTCAGCTATCCCGTTGCCCTTGAGGGTGCCCTAAAGCTGAAGGAAATCAGCTATATCCATGCAGAGGGCTATCCTGCTGCCGAGATGAAGCACGGCCCCATCGCCCTCATCGACTCCGACATGCCTGTAGTCGTCATCGCCACGCATGATGCCATGTACGAGAAGGTGCTGTCGAACATTCAGGAAATCAAGGCCCGTCAGGGACGCGTCATCGCACTGGTGACCAAGGGCGACAACACCATCGCACGCATCGCTGATGAGGTGATTGAGCTGCCAGAGGTGCTGGAGTGCCTGGAGCCCCTCGTCGCCACTATTCCCCTGCAACTGCTCAGCTATCACGTCGCCGTCTGCAAAGGCAAGAACGTCGACCAGCCCCGCAACCTCGCAAAATCAGTCACCGTTGAATAACTCCTCAACTCTTTAGACATGAACTTCGTAACCATTGCAAACCTCACCCGCGAAAAGATTCTCTACATGTTAGAGATGGCCAGCGAGTTTGAGCGCCATCCCAACCGCGAGCTGCTGAAGGGCAAGGTCGTGGCCACGCTCTTCTTCGAGCCCAGCACCCGCACCCGCCTTAGTTTCGAGACCGCTGCCAACCGCCTCGGTGCACGCGTTATCGGCTTTGCCGACCCCAAAGTGACCAGTGGCACGAAGGGCGAGACGCTGAAAGACACCATCCTCATGGTGGCCAACTATGCCGACGTCATTGTCATGCGCCACTACATCGAGGGTGCAGCACAGTATGCTTCTGAGATTTCGCCTGTGCCCATCGTCAATGCCGGCGACGGAGCTCACCAGCATCCGTCGCAGTGTATGCTCGACCTCTACAGCATCTACAAGACACAGGGCACATTGGAAAACCTGAACATTTATTTGGTGGGCGATCTGAAGTATGGCCGCACCGTCCACTCGCTCATTATGGCCATGCGCCACTTCAACCCCACATTCCACTTTGTGGCTCCGCGCGAGTTGGCCATGCCAAAAGAGTACAAGCTTTACTGCGACGAGCACAGCATCCGCTATCAGGAGCATACGGCCTTCAACGAGAAGGTCATTCAGGACGCCGACATCATCTATATGACGCGTGTGCAGAAGGAACGCTTCAGCGACCTCATGGAGTATGAGCGGGTGAAGAACGTCTATATCCTCAACAACGACATGCTGCGCCTCTGCAAGCCTAACATGAAGATTCTCCATCCCCTACCCCGCGTCAACGAGATTGCGCAGGATGTGGATGACAACCCCCACGCCTACTATATTCAGCAGGCCGCCAACGGACTCTTTGCCCGTGAGGCCATCTTCGCCGATGTGCTCGGCATTAGCCTTGAGCAGGTTAAAGCCGACAAAACGATTATTTAGCCTTCGGAATATCGTAATCACGGAATAACGTTATAACGTAATAACGACAGATATGAACAAGAAAGAACGCCTCGTTGCTGCCATTGAGCACGGCACCGTCATCGACCATATCCCTGCCGCCAAGACCTATCAGGTGGCCAACCTCCTCGGCCTCTTCGACCTGAAGACGCCCGTCACCATCGGCATCAACTACCCATCAGTGAAGGTAGGCAACAAGGGCATCATCAAAGTCAGCGACAAGTTTTTCACCGACGACGAAATCTCCCGCCTCTCCGTTGTGGCTCCCAACGTCATCCTCAACATCATCCGCGACTACGAGGTGGTGGAGAAGAAAACTGTGGAAACACCCAGCGAGATACACGGCATCGTGAAATGCAACAACCCGAAGTGCATCACCAACAACGAGCCAATGGCCACTCACTTCCACGTCAATGGGAACATCCTCACCTGCCATTATTGTGAACGCGAGCAGGACATCAGCCATGTAGAACTGCTGTAAACGGGATTGGATGTTCGATTAGAACAAACATCCGATGCTTACCATCAGACCGTAGATAAAAATATTACGTGCAGTCTCTCCCAAACACTCGTTGAGAGCACGTCCATACCATATCTTCTTCATCTTCAAATAAGTAAACAGATGAAGCACAAGATACAATAAAGGTAGCACAAAGGCCATCCAGTGGCCATTCAAGCCAAAGACTACACCCAGCGCACAGGCCATTACACCCACTCCCACGTAGAGCATCAGCGAGCATTTGGCCCCAATGCGTACTACCAATGTGCGTTTGCCTGCTTTCAGGTCGGTGTCGCGGTCGCGAAAGTTATTTACCAGCAGCAATGCATCAATGACCAGGCCACACGCTACGGAAGCCACCACCACCTCAGCTGTGACCGAATGAAGTTGGATATAGTAAGTGATGCAAACTGGCACCAGCCCGAAGAACACTAATACAAGCATATCGCCAAGGCCCATATAGGAGAGATGGGTGGTGTATAGAAAACAGAACACCACGCAAAGCGCACCAACAGCAATCATCTCCAATCCGCCATACCACACCAGCGGCAGCCCGACGAGACATGCCAAGCATGTGGTGCCGGCAATGGCCTGTTTCATCTTATCAATACTCACCCAACCTTGTGTACAAGCGCGTTCAGGTCCCAAACGCGTCTCACGGTCGTCTGCGCCACGGGCATAGTCCACGAAGTCGTTCACGAAGTTAGCGTCAATCTGCATGATAAAGGCAAAGAGCAAGCAGAGCACTGCCGCCGTCCAGCTGAACGTTTCCGGCATGTAATGCACTTCAGCATCGGTCCAGGCAATTGCCAGCCCGATCATCACAGGGACGGCAGCACCTGTCAGTGTTTTTGGTCTTGCGGCCAACAGCCATGCCTTCAGAGAATCTTTCTTTACTTCCATAACAGCGAACTTAGATTTCAGTTTGTTTGATTACCTGGTCATTTCTTCTTCCGCACATATTTTGCGTTGCCCATGATGACAAGTCCTCTGCCGACGTTAACTGTGCACTGTCCAGCGAGATTGTGGCACACCTTGACATCTGATGTAGATGGAGGCAGGGCGATACAGGAGGCGGAACTGATGTCGGCACAGAACTCGATGTCCTGCTGAGGCAGGATGGCGTCACTACTGATGCAGATGTCACTGCCGTCGGACTTAGGCACAGCCGCAACATCGACCCATAGCTCACAGCCAGGCAGCAATCCGCGCAACGTCTGGCCGGAACGCACATTACCCACAGTAAACCAGGCATCACGGTAGAGAGGGGCAATGCCCTCGTTAGCAACAAGCAGACGCGTAGTTTCTCCATCGGTCTGGCACCTTTTGACAACCAGCCTATAACCAGTAGCCAGTGATGCCTCGCGAAAACGCTCCGGCGTTGCGTAGGCACTGCCAGGAGCGTCGTTGGCAATCATAAAAGTGATATGATATTTTGCGGCCTGCTCTTCCCATGTATGGCCATACATGCCTGCAGGATTGAGAAAGTTGCGCTGGTCGCTGTCCTTGTAATAGCTGATTTCTCCGCCACATACTCCTGTGTGCCAACGTGTGCCCTGTCCGATAACATTCCAGCACTTCTCGTTGTAGCCGTCGGCCGTGCCTAACTCATGGTCCTTGTGCATGAAAGAGTCATCAAACAAGCCAAAGGTCAAGGCCATCAGCTCAACGTCGTCTACTACTGGAGAATATTCGTCATCGCAGGCATCGACAGACACCAGCCAGGGCAGACCATCAGCCACCTGACTCATGTGCAGGAAGAAAAGTCTCTGAAAATCTTTTGAAGGGAAATTGACACCCAGCTGCAACTTGGTACCATAGATATGATACTCTGCCCAGTGGCCAAAACCCACCTCAAGAAAAGCCAACCGCGGGTCGTGGGCATAGCGCGCGGAAAAGTCGGCATAGAATTGCAGGGTGAAGCGCTGCAACTCAGCATTGCTCCAATCTGCGTAATAAGTAGGACCGTCGCTGCCAGGGTTTTTCGCATAGGTCTCATGGTAGTCGTTGCGCTGCTTGATGTAGTCAGGAACTGCAGTGGTGCCCTTTTTCCCATCAACATCAGTACCTGAGGGGTACTCATAGCGAAATCGAGCCACTAACTGGTGACCGCGCGAGGCGACTTGGTCAAGCAAACAATCAAAGCTATTCCAGTCATATAGTATAGTGCCGTCGTCCTGACATCCCATCACCACCTTGCACGGCAGACAATAAGAGAACTCCAGCTGTATGCATTTGCCATAGTCAGCGTTGCGCTCCGCAGCTTCGTCGGGCCATAAGACCAATCCCGTCATGGGCTGCGGATGGGTGATTGCCCGCCTAAGCGGCACATCGCACCAAGTTTGAGCCATTGTCGAAATTACGGACAAGACGACAAAAAAGGCCGTCAATTCCGATTTTTTTATGCATTTCATCACAATTGCCAAGGCATTTTCGTAGACGACTACAAAAGTAATCATATTCTATCTATCTTGCAAGAAGAAAGAGACAACTTACTGTACTTTATAATTTTTAACTAAAAAATGATACACATATTAAATATTTTTTGTAATTTTGCATCGCTTTATGATGGCCCTATATGTATAGGGCTAAATTTCAGACAGTTAAGAAGAAAAAAGTAGAAGGATGAGACAGCTAAAGATTCAGAAGAGTATCACCAACCGCTCGAGCGAAGCCCTCGACAAGTACCTTGTGGAAATTGGCCGTGCTCCTCTCATCAGCATTGATGAGGAGATAGAGCTGGCCCAGAAAATCCGTAAAGGAGGCCCGGAGGGCGAGCGTGCCAAAGACAAGTTGGTGACTGCAAACCTGCGCTTCGTCGTCTCGGTGGCCAAGCAGTACCAGCACCAAGGGTTGACCTTGACCGACCTGATTGACGAAGGCAACATCGGCCTTATCAAGGCAGCACAGAAATTTGACGAGACACGCGGTTTTAAATTTATCAGCTATGCCGTGTGGTGGATTCGACAGAGCATTCTGCAGGCCATTGCCGAGCAGAGCCGTATTGTGCGCCTGCCACTGAATCAAGTTGGCTCGCTGAATAAAATCAGCCACGAAATCAACAAGTTCGAGCAGGAGAATCAGCGTCATCCCTCGGTGAGTGAACTGGCCGAAGCTACCGACATGGACGAGGAGAAAATCGGTCAGTCGATGATGGCCGACGGACATCACGTCAGCATCGACGCTCCCTTCCAGGATGGTGAAGACAACTGTATGCTCGATGTCATGGCCTCTGGCGACGATTCGCGCACCGACCGTCAGGTAGATCACGAGTCGATGGCACAGGAGCTGAACGCCGTGCTCAACCGCGTTCTGAAGGAGCGTGAGATAACCATCATCCGTGAATGTTTCGGCATTGGCTGCCATGAGAAAGGTCTCGAGGAGATTGGCGACCAGCTGGGCCTCACTCGTGAACGCGTACGTCAGATACGTGAGAAAAGCATCGCCAAGCTTCGTGATTCAGGCAATGCAAGAATCCTGATGAAATACCTTGGTTAAGGTTAAAAGGTAAAAGGATTTAAGGGTGAGAATTGACATCATCACTGTCCTGCCCGAAATGATTGAGGGTTTCGTGCACGAGAGCATACTGGCCCGTGCAGAGAAAAAGGGACTAGCAGAAATACGCCTGCACAACCTACGCGACTACACTTTAGACAAGTGGCGTCGCGTAGATGATTATCCCTATGGCGGAAGCGCAGGCATGGTGATGCAATGCGAGCCCATTGACCGCTGCATCACCGCACTGAAAGAAGAAAGGGAGTACGACGAGGTCATCTTCACCTCGCCTGATGGTGAGCAGTTCAACCAGCATGTAGCCAACGAGCTGTCAATGCTTCGGAACATCATCATCCTGTGCGGACACTATAAAGGTATTGACCAGCGCGTGCGCGACCATCTCATCACTCGAGAGATTAGCATTGGTGACTATGTGCTCACTGGCGGCGAACTGGCTGCAGCCATCATGGCCGACGCTATCGTGCGTGTTGTACCTGGCGTCATTGGCGACGAACAAAGTGCCCTAAGCGACTGCTTTCAGGACGACTTACTGGCAGCCCCCATCTACACTCGTCCCGCTGACTATAAAGGCTGGAAAGTGCCCGAAATCCTGCTTAGCGGTAATGAAGCTAAGATTCGCAACTGGGAACTGGAACAGGCCATGGAGCGCACACGACGTTTGCGCCCAGACCTGCTTAAATAGTCGACATCATCGTATTACCCCGCCTGTATTAGAGATTACTGGCTGCGGCGGCGGTCGCTATTGCCCCATTTTTTGTCATAGCGTCCCTCGGTATCGACCTTTCCCCCAAACATATTCAGACGATAGCGCACGTGCAGCATGGCATACGAGTTGATGCTGTTGTAGCGGGTATCGCTACGCCCCGTGGCATTGACCCACCGCTCATAGTTCGACTGCTGACCAAGGAGGTCATAAAAATTCAGAGCGACGACAAGCGTCTTCGACTTGAGGAAAGCCTTGGATATTTGTCCGTTCCAAATGAGCTCATTGGTGTTTGACGAGGGGTCATTGTAGCCTCGACGACTGTTCTCGTGCAGGTTGGTGGATATTTCAAAATCATTAGGCAGGCGGAACATTACCTGTCCACCATAGCCAAAACGCCAAGTATCGAGGTTAGCATTGGGCTGCAACTCGTTGCGTGAATGCTGATAGTTGACATTGCCGTCGATGGTCACCTCTAACCAGTCGTTGCGGAAGCTGGCATTGAGGCGCTGGTTAAGATTAGTAGTCTTTGTGGTGTTTTTTGAACTAATGAGGCTACTGGAATTACTGGTGCCGCTGAGACTGACATAGCTGACATAGTGGTTGTAGCGCAGACGGGTGTCAGTACCGACATTCCAATGGGCGGTAGAGTCGATAGCAGTGTTAAAGGTAAAGCCACCGTCTGCGTTCCAATTGCCGTTGATGTTCTCAGGACGCGACTCGCTACCGCCCGTCTCGGGATTATAGCGCACCATATTCGAGATGCTATTGCGGATATGACGGTAGTTACCATATACCACGATGGAGCGCTTAAACTTCTGGATATAGTTATTGTAATAGACGTTCAGCGAATTAGTAAACTGCGGTTTCAGGCCGCGGTTACCCGTAGTGACATAAAGCGGATTAGAGTCGTCACGAATCTCGAGCAACTGAGTGATTTCAGGCTGGCGGGTGTCGCCACGATAGTGCAGCCAGATGCTCTGTTGGTCACTGAACTTATAGTGAAAGTCGACGGTGGGGGTAAGGTTGATGACATTGCGAATGGTATCAACATAATGACCGCGGTAGTCCTGAATGAAATTGGAGTGCTGGGGCTGCACGAGGAAGCCTACGTTGTAGTCATACTCCTCCTGATAGTGGCGCAGAGTGAGACGGATGTTGTGGGTATAGTTCTTATACTCGGAATAGCGACTGAGCGAATCGTCAAGATATGGAGCCAATGGATCACTCAGGCCTGCCGTAGAAACGGGATCGAGCCAAGTGTCCCAGTCGCGGTAGACGGGAGTAATGCCTGTGAAAGGATTTTGAGCGAGATTTGAGAAATCATAGGTCCTGCGGTCGCTCTTATTCTGGCTGTAGCGCAGCTCGTAATTGGCTTGCAGGTGTGCACCCTTCCATAGGGGCTCGCTATAGAGGGCACTCAGGACATAACCACTATTGTCAGAAGGTGTAGTACTATAGCGGGCAGTATAGTAAGAGTCATCCACGCGATGCAACTGTACCTCATTGTTCGAAGTATTACGGTTATCATTGTCGCCCATGTTACCCTCTACGCGCATAGTAACATTTCGTCCACGCTGATTCAGCTTTCGGTAGAACTGCAGCATGGCCCATGCGTTCTTGCTTTCGCCATAGCTGAGGTTGGCGCCCTTACTGTTGTTTATGAGATATGGAGCCAATGGAACCAATGAAGCCAATGGGTCTTCTGAGTAAAGATAAGGATCGGCATCGAAGGTAGCGGATGTTGAGACTGAAATGCCGTCATTATTGCCGAGACTGCCGTTGGCACGCATCAGGATATTGGTCAGCGTGTCTGGCTTCCACTCTAAGCGGACGTTCCCATTCCAAGTATTGCTGCGAGAGTAACTGTTTGAACGGCTGTTGGAGAAGGTGCGCGAGGTCTGCGAGTAGAAGTTCTCGGAAGCATTCTCGTTAGCATTATCGCCATCGCGATGGTTCCAACGTACCGATGCATCCATCTTCAATTTCTCTCCGTCGTCATAGTTCAGGTTGGTGCCCAACATCTTGCGGGCATTCAGACCGCGACGGTTCCACCATCCAGCGTTCTCCTCCTTGTTATTAAAGTTGCCCATCAGTACGAAGCGGGTCTTATCGGTAAAGCTGGACCCCATACCACGCGAAGCATAGCGATGATGGGTGCCTCCAGCCAAGTCGATGTTGGTCATATAGCCGCGGTTCATGCCCTTCTTGATGGTGAAGTCGAGTACAGTTTCCTTGTTGCCGTCCTCGATGCCAGTAATGCGCGCCTGGTCGCTCTGTTGGTCGTAGAACTTCACGTTCTGGATGATGCTAACAGGCAGATTCTTCAACGCTGTTTCCACATCGCCCAGCATAAACTCTTTCCCATCGAGCAGAATCTTTTTCACCTCCTTGCCGTTGATAGTGATGGTGCCGTCTTCGTCGACTTCGGCACCAGGCATCCGCTTTATAAGTTCCTCAATGGGCGAGCCCTCGGGCGTGCGGTATGCCTCGGGATTATACACCAATGTATCTTTCTTGACAATGACTTGCGCCGCGCGGCCCGACACTACGGCCTCCTTCAGGGTGATAGCATCGGGCGACAATAACAAGTCGCCCAGATCCTGACTCTGATTGCGACGTAATGTCACCTCACGCTGGAATGTCTGGTAGCCCACAAAAGAAAACTTCAGCCTGTAGTTACCATTTGACGGAGCCTGCAAGCTGAAATTGCCCTTTTCGTCGGAAACGGTACCACCAACAAAGGTACTGTCAGGAGCAGCAAAAAGCTGTATAGTGACCAGCTGTACAGGTTCCTTTGTGTCTGCATCCAGCAACTGACCACTAATCGAAAGGGGCCTGTCGTCCATCTGTGCCCTGGTAGAGAGCGCAGAAAACAGGAGGAGCAACAAGAGAAAAAGTCTGTTCATAAAAGTCTATTCGTCCAATTTAGTTTCTTGTGCTTTCTATTAGTGAACGAACTTCAAAATGAGCCAAGCACCGAATACTTGGAGCAGCAATCCTGGCCAGCCAATAGTAAAGTCGGCGATAGTGGCGTCGATGCCACCCGTGAGAGCGAACTCGCCGAGGCAGCCGATGGCCTTGCTGACAAGCACAACGCCGATGAGCAGCGGCAGGCTGACAGTTTTGAAATGCTGCGCGGCCAGTCCGGCAACCATTGCGAGAACGGCAAGCTTGAGTGCCATCACGGGCATCACCTCAGCAGCGGGCATACCGGTCAACAAATGGTTGACCACAGGCGAAAGGAGGGCAGCCAAGAGGCCCGTCTTCCAGCCGAACTTGTAGGCTCCGGCAAGGATGACCAGCGATAGCGGCGAGAAGATGATGCCGCCCTGCGGGATGAGGTGAAACACTTGAGGCAGTACCAAATTGCAGGCCACGAATACCATTGCCCACAGGTAGGTCTTCACCTCGTCGAAATTCAATGTGTAAAGTCTTGCTGTTGCTTCCATTGTTGTTATTATTTTTTCGTTTTCTTTAGAAACTTAGGCTAATGCCGCCCATGAATGTGGCACGGGGCATGGGATAGCCGAGGTTGATTTCGTATTTCTCAGCCAAAAGATTCTCGCCACGTGCCCAAAGGCTGAGGTTGCGGGTGGCAGCGTAGGTGACGGAGGCACTCAAAAGATCAAAGTCCTCCTTAGTCTCATTCTCACCCACCAATGTGTAGAGATTCTTGACGCACTTCAGACCCAACGTAGCAAGCCACTTGCCATTATGGTAGTTAACGCCATAATAATCCATTTGCTCAGGCGCAGCAATTATCTTATTCTTCATGTGAAGGTAGGAATAGTTAATCGTTGTACTGAAATGACGACTTAGGGGATACTTCAGCTCCATCTCAATGCCACTATTCTCAATCTTGCCCGTATTTACATTCTTGCGGTTCACCGTCTGAATCATGTTGTCACCCTTGATATAGAAGACATTGACACCGTAGGTGAAGTTAGTTGTACGGTGGCGCCACGACAGTTCATAGTTCCACAGGCGCTCTGGCTCCAAGTCAGTATTCGATGGCGGGTAGAGATACAGTTCACGCATTGTGGGGTTACGGAATCCCTTGCTCACCATCGCCTTGGCCTCGCCTGTCGCCATAGGACGCACCACGGCGCCGCCTTGTGGAACGAACTCCGTGCCAGTGACACTATGATGGTCTACACGCATGCCAACATCAACGGTCAGCCAGTCAAACAAGTCCTGACGGAAATCCACATAACCTGCCACTTCGTTACGGTAGGACTTGCCGCTCTGCTTCATAGAAGCCACCTTGCCATCTGTAATGACCGTTCCGTCGCTTGTCCGTGTATAATAAGCATTTCCATAGATGTGCTGATAGTCAATACCCACTGTCAGAAGGTTGCCATTGAACAATTGAGCACTCTGATAACAAGAGATGCCTGCAAGCATATCTTTCGAGCGGAACAACTGCGTATTGACTGAATCGGGCTTTGTTACGCCGTCGTTAATCTTGTGATGACCAAAATTGGAATAGACGCTCAATGCACCGCTTGTCCATCCATAGTGATTCTCAAGAGCAGCACTGACGAAGCCACGCGTAATCCACTGTTTGCCGTCGTAGAGGGGAGAAACCTTACCATCATCTGAAACTTTTACAGGATTGGAGGCATTGAAATGGGTGATGTCTGCATCAACATAGGCGTTCCAATGATTGTTGAAGTCGTAGCCCAACTTCATATAGCCGCCATATTGCTCAAAACCCATGCGCGGAAGGTGATTGTCGCTGCGATTATACTGCCCAGAAACGGTGCTGCTGAACTTGCCGCTACGCACTTGATTACTAGCCTCAGTTTGAACTGTGCCATAGCTGCCCGCCCCCATTGTCACATTCGTCTCAATAGCATCACGACCTACAGGATGGCGGGTCACGATGTTCAGCACACCGCCCATCGCGTTGCTTCCGTAAAGCACAGACGCAGGACCGCGCAGCACCTCTACTCGTTCAGCCATCAGCGTCTGATAGCTGTCAGAGATAGGATGGCCATAGATACCTTGATATTGCGGATGGCCGTCGATGAGCACCATCAGCTGGCCTGCGCCACCTGTGATGCCACGCAGGTTGATGCCGCCTGCCGCACCCGTCGATACTCCGTAGCCCATCATCGAGCGAGAGGTCACGAACAATCCCGGCACCTCCTGCATCACCGTAGGCAAGATGCTTGCCTGGTGCTGCTCGGTCAGTTTCTCACGATTGATGACTGTCACCGTCATCGGCAGGTGACGCACGTCTACTGCATTGCGCGTACCGGTCACCACCACTTCATCTAACGAGAGTGTGTCTGTAGTCTGAGCCTGTGCAGTTATTGCTGACAACCCCATGAGTGTTAGGCATAGAATCTTCTTCATGTTGAAAGGTGTTTAATCCATTGGGTATTGCACAGCCCATTTCTGACGCAGACCGTCCATGAGCTGCATGATGTAAAGCGTTTCGGCGTGGGGCATCTCGCGGGGCTCTGTCAAGCCGTCAATGAGTGCATGACGGCAAGTAAGGAACTGATACTCATAGCCCGTAATCTGCTGCGGCACGCGGATGGTTTCGATGTAAGTGCGGTCAGAACCATTGACGGTTATCGTCTGCGGATTGTTGATGTTATCGATGATGAGGTTTCCCTCTGTGCCCGCGATGACGCCGATGTTGTCGCCTACGCAGGCTGCGCTCGACTGCAGGTTGCAAAGCATCCCATCGGCGAGTACAAGCGTCATCGCGTTGGTCAGGTCCATTCCCGTCTTCGACTTCACACACGTACCGTCGATGCTGACGATGTCCGCCGGGAAGAACATCCGGGCGAAGTTCAGCGCATAGACGCCAAGGTCTAGCAATGCGCCACCACAGAGGTCGGGCCGCATGATACGCGGCTTATCGCCCATCGAATAGCCCAAGGTAGCGGTGACGAGTCGCGGCTGACCGATGCGCCCCTCAGCAATAAGATTCCTGACGATGCCCACAGCGGGCTGGTAGCGCGTCCAGATAGCCTCAGCAATAAAGACCTTACGCTCGTGCGCCAGATCGAGGATTTCCTTCGTCTGTCGGGCGTTGGCCATAAAGGCCTTCTCCACCAAACAAGGCTTTCCTGCCAAGAGGGCCTCCTTCGTCACGTCGTAGTGATGCGAGTGCGGTGTGCCCACATAGACAAGGTCGACGTCAGGGTCGGCAATTAACTCGCTGTAAGAGCCGTAAGCCTTTTTGATGCCCCATTTCGCAGCAAAAGCATCCGCCGTGTCCTGTGAACGCGAGCCCACGGCGTAAGCCTCGCAATTACTCAATCCATTGAGTGTGATGGCCGCCTTCTCAGCAATCCATCCCGTACCGATGATGCCAACACGCATTGTTCCGTCCTGTTTCATCTTGCCATTCTATAAATTGCCTCCATATCATCTGCGTGCAGCACCTTCAACTGTCCGCAGGTATGCTTGTTATCGCGGCTGCACTTGCGGGTCATCTCGCGGATCTCGTCGTCGGTGATATCGCGGCCGATGAGCTCGTGGATGTTAATGGGCATACCGATGGCGTGATAGAAGCGCTCCATGGCCTCAATGCCTTTCAGGGCGGTGCCCTCAGGGTCTGTAAAGTCGTTGGGTACGTCCATCACGTTGACGGCGAAACGTACAAAACGGCTCAGATTCTCGTGCATCACGTAGCGTGCCCAAGAGGGCCAGATGGCAGCGAGACCGGCACCGTGGGTGGCGTCGAACATAGCGCTGAGCTCATGCTCCAACTGGTGTGTGGCCCAGTCATCGGTAACGCCACAGCCCGTCAGGCCGTTGTGCATCAATGAGCCGCCCCACATAATCTGAGCACGATAGCGATAATCCTCAGGATTCTTCAGCACGGCGAATACAGCATTCTTGATGCTGCGCAACATGGCCTCGGCCATGTCGGTCGTAAAGTCCATATCATCGTCCTTGGTGAAATAGCGTTCCATCGTGTGCATCATCATGTCGGTCACACCGGCAGCTGTCTGATAGGGAGGTAGTGTAAACGTGCGCTTAGGGTTCATGATGGCAAATTTCGGGCGCGAGAGGTTGTTTGAATAGCCAAGCTTTATTGCTCCCATGCCTGAGGGGAGCTGTCCGTAGGACTGAGGGGTGGGAGTGCCGTCCTCGTTAGTGATAACGCTCGACTCGCTCATCTCGCTGCCGGCGGCGGGGATGGTCAGCACACAGGCTACAGGAAGCATCTGTGTGGGTGTGGCCTTGCCCAGATAGATATCCCACACGTTTCCATTGTAGTAGAATCCATACCCGATGCATTTTGCCGAGTCGATGACGCTGCCGCCACCCACGGCCAGAATGAAGTCAACGCCCTCCTTGCGGCATAGCTCAATGCCCTGCTGTGCTAACGACAGCCGAGGGTTGGGCACCACGCCGCCAAGCTTGACGAACTCCACACCGCCATCGGTGAGCAGTCTGCAGATTTTGTCGAGCAATCCCGACCGTATGGCGCTCTGTCCACCATAATGAACCAGCACCTTCGTGCCGCCGTATTTTTTCACCAAAGCAGCCACCTGCTCCTCCGATTTTTCGCCAAACACCATCTCAGTCGGCGCATAGTAATTAAAATCTTTCATAGTATGTGTTATTAATTTGTTTTTACGATGAGCTTGTCACCGCTCAGATCCACCTCGAACAGGTGGGGTGTTCGGATGGTGCGGCCGCGGGCATCCTTCTGATGATAGTGTACGGACATCATCCACTGGCCGTCAAAACGCTGGAAGAGCATCGAGTGGCCATAGCCCGGCGGCGTGATAGGCTCGGGCTGCTGTATCCACGGGCCGTCGAGGGTGCCACTCTCCGAATAGGCTACGCCCTGCGTGTAGACGTCGAAAACCCACGATGTCCAGAGCATACCGAGACGGCCAGTAGCCGTGCGGAAGAGGAACGGCCCGTCGGTCACCTTGTTCCAAGTCACCTCGCCTTTGTCGTTCTTCTCGCGGCTCCACGGCGAGTCGCTGGCACGGAAGAGCACCTTCGGTTCGCCCACGGTACCGCAGAGGTCGGGCTTCAGCTCAATCTTCTCTATCGTACCGTTCCAGTTCTTTAGCCATTCGCCGCAGAACACCATGTACGGCTTGCCGTCCGTGTCGCGCCAGAAAGTGCCGTCAAGCGTCGGGCGGTCGGCGGGCAGGTAGGTGGAGTCACCGAAGGCACGGTACGGCCCCATCGGGTTGTCGGCACGCAGCACCTGCGAAGCGCGCCGCTCGATGACGTTTCCGCGGACGGTATCAATCTTCACGGCGTGGTTTGTGAACGTGGCAAAGTAGTAGTACCAACCGTCGCCAGTTGTGTGCAACTCTGCAGCCCATATCGATGGCCTCGGCCCCATCCACGAGTCGGCCTCGAACTCCGTCACGCGGAACGGACCATCCCAGAGCCGCAGGTCTGCTGAACACCACATCATCCCGCCAGTGCCCGTCATGTAGTACATCCCCGTTTTCTGGTCTGCCAGAATCGCCGGGTCGCTCAGGCGAATGGAGTCGAGCGGAACGTCCTTCAGCGTACGGAAGACGCGCTGCGCCGATGCCGTAAGCACGCAGACTACGGCCAGCAGGCTAATGGTCAGATGTTTCTTCATGGTTCCAGGACTTTAATAGAACTTCACAACGTCATCCAACGGGCGATGACGGGGCTGTACAGGCTCGGCGGCGCGGTAGCCGAGAGCGATGACGGCCATAACGGCCTCGTTCTCCGGAATGGCGAAGAGCTCGCGAAGCTTGTCGGACTCACGCATACCCATGATAAGGGTGTCGAAGCCCATGGCGCGGGCTTGCAGGATGAGGTAGCAGTTGGAGAGGCCGTTGTCGTAGGCTCCCCATCCGTCGCCCACCTCATTGGCTGGGTTGCCGCGGAAGAAGCCCGACTTGCCACGCTCATAGGTCGAGACGATGAGCACGGGTGCTTCCTTGATGCGCTCCTTGTTGCCGCCGACCAAGTCCTGCACAGCAGCGAGCTTCTCAGGCGAGATGGCCACGTAATACTTCGATGGCTGCTGATTGGCCCACGACGGTGCCTCCTGCACGGCGACCATCAGCTGCCTAACCTCTGCCTCGCTGATTTTCTTCGTTGCGTCGTAGCTACGAATGCTACGGCGGGTGGTTAACACTTCGTCAAACGATGGTGACTGTTTCTCTTGTGCGTGAGCCGGCAGCAGCATCAGGGCTGCGAGCGCGGTCAGTAGAATCGTTCTTTTCATTTTTTGATAATAATTGAAGGCATCGTAATTTCAGCTTACTTGATTGACAGCGACCACTCGTCCTGCCAGCGGATGACGGGCTTGCCGTCTTCGAACTCGATGGGGAGCCATATATAGCGGGCGTCGATGGGATGGTCAGGGCGCCAGATGTCGGCCATGAAAACATATTGGCCATTGACCGTTGACCATTGACCATTATCGGAATTCGACAACTTATGCGCAGCCGAATGGTCAATGGTCAGCACAAAAGTAGACTGTCCGCCGAAGGTAATCTCCGCCTTCGGGCCGCGGCAAGGATTGGGATGCTGCGTCCACGGGCCCCAGATACTGGGCGCGGAAAACATGCGGGCTTCGTTGGGTGCCCAGCCGGTGCAGCCGCTGGTAATCATCCAGTAGGTGCCGTCGTGCTTGAAGATGGCGGGCGCCTCGTTGTGACCGGCTGGGGCCACGCGGGTGTAGCGGCCGGTATGGTGCAAGTAGTCGGCAGTCAGTTCGGCGATGTGGAGCGTGAGGTTCTCCTCGGAAGAGAAGATGTGGTACGCCTTGCCGTCGTCGTCGACGTAGAGCGTCATGTCGCGTGACATCTGGCCGCTGCCAAAGTCACTCTTCACGAAGAGTCCCTGGGCGACAGCCTTCTGCCACGCAGGCGTCCAGTCCTTGTAGTGCGTGGCATCGAGCGTGTCGGCAATGGCGATTGCCTCAGCATCGAACTCCACTGGCCACTCGCCCGCATCGGCTCTCGACGAATAGAGGAACTTATACGGCCCCTCAGGGCGGTCGGCTACGGCCACACCGTAACGCGCTGCATCGTAGCCCTGCCCCTTCAGCTCGAGATGGAACCACATGCAGAATTTCTTCGTCACTGGGTTGTAGATCACCTTCGGACGCTCCAGGATGCAGCCTCGCTCGATGTCGGAATCCGTTGTTGCGCCGCGCCTCCTCATGCGCTGGCCACCCTGGCCTGGTGCCGGCTCGGTGACGCTCAGCGCCACGCCGCAGTTGCGCCAGTTTACCAGGTCATTCGAGGCGTAGCACATCACGCCGACCATTGCGTCGCTTGTCCGCGCGTCCTTATGCTCGCCAAACCAGTAGTAGGTGTCACCGTACTTCAGTACGCCGCCGCCGTGGGCGTTGATATGCCGCCCGCTGTCATCGCGCCACAGCTCGCCGCTGCGAATCGTCTTGGGTTTCTGCTGCTGCTCAGCCCAGTAGGTCTCCAACCGCTTCGCCTCGGCCTTCGTGATGTGGATGACCGAGCCGTGCTTGGGTGAAACAAAATTGGTGATCTTCATCTTCCCCTCATTGAAGCGGCCCAGGGGCGAAAAGGTCTTGAAATCAGTGGTCTCAACGAAGCCGAAGTTATTCGGGTGGATGCTGAACACGTCATACATCACCACCCACTTGTTCTCGCCAATGCGCTTCCACACGTTAGGAGCCTCGCAGGCCCCTTTCTCCGTGTCAATCTGCTCGGCGTGGTAATCGTCGAAGTGGTTGATACGGTCGCTGATCATATACTTGATGCCGCCGGGACTCTCCTGATAGACGTAGCTCATGAAGTAGCGCCCGTCGGGCATCGGACAAATATCGGCATCAAGCACCTGGATTGTTGTGTCTGGGCACTGGAACAGCAGTTGAGGCTCCGTCTCTAAGGTCGTAAACGCCTCGTCGGCATAGCTGTAGTAGAGCTTCGTGTTGCCGCCCGCATGCTGCCGGATGGTGAAGTAGACCATCGGCTTGCCCACCTCCGGGTCCCAGATGGTCTGTGGCGCCCACGCACAGCCAATCTTGCCGAATCGCTCAGGAAACAGTTTGTCTATACGCGCCACGTGGTGTGTCCAGTGGATGAGGTCATCGCTGGCCATGAGCACCAGCCCCCGGTTGTTGCCCCATCCGAACTCGTCGGGGCGCTCCCACAGCGTCGTGCGTATGCCCTTCTGCTTGCCGAAGATGTGCAGGTCGGTCATGGCGATGTAGAACTTGCCGTTGGGAGCACGATAGATGTGCGGGTCACGGATGCCGTGCTGCTCGGCGATACTGTCGCCGCTGATGATTGGCTCGCCGTTGTTCACCGCTGTAAACGTGTAGCCATCGTAGCTGATGGCCATGAACAGCGAGTGCGTCGGGTCGCTGAAGTAGGTAAAGAGGTAGGCGCCCATGTCCTTTTCCGACAGGGAGCGTTTGGGTTTTGCAAGTATCGGAAGAGCCAGCAGGGTAGCGAGGAAGATGAACAACAGTTGTTTCATGGTATTGTTGATTGATTAACAAAGTGTTTTCTTTGCTTTTTCTTGTGCTTCTATCACGCGGTCGCACCAAGCATCGAACTCTGGATCAGGAACTTGCAGCTCAGGATGGGCGAGGATATGCTCGACACAGCGGCGCACACCCTCGTCGAAGCGAGTGGTGGCGCAGAAGCCAGGGACGGCGCGCTTCAGCTTCGAACAGTCAAAGATGACAGTGGCGGCCTTGTCGCCGAGGAGGTTGCCCTCCAGGTCGTAGGCAGGGGGACAGACGGCGGCAAGGAAATCGGAGGCTACGTGGTAGGGGTTGAACTCAACGGGAAAACCGTTGAGCGCACTGAGGACATCGGCGACGGTCTGGTAAATCTGGTTCCACGTCAGCTGCTCGTCGCTCATAATCTGGAACGCTTCGCCGATGGCCTTCGGATTGCCCAAAAGGCCGATGAAACCACGAGCAAAGTCCTCGTTCCATGTCAGCGTCCAAAGTGATGAGCCGTCGCCGTGAATGATGACAGGCTTGCCCTCCATCATACGCTTCAGGACCTGCCATGAACCCTTCAGCCCGTGAACGCTCAGGGGCACGCTGCGCTCGCAGTAGGTGTGGCTGGGGCGAACAATGGTCACGGGAAAACCATTCTCACGATATTCCTTCAAAAGCAGCTCCTCGCAAGCTATCTTGTTGCGCGAATACTGCCAATGCGGATTGGCCAGCGTCGTGCCCTCGGTGATGACGGGGTCGCGCAGCGGCGTGTTATAGGCCGAGGCCGATGAGATATAGACGTACTGATGCGTGCGTCCGCGGAAGAGCCGCACATCGCGCTCCACCTGCTGAGGCACGAAGCCAATGAACTCGCAGACGGCATCGAAGGGCTCATCGGGCAGACCGCTGAGTACGGTTTTTTCGTCGTCTATGTCGCAGATAATTTGCTTGACGCCAGCGGGCACCTCGTCCTTGCGGTTGCCGCGATTTAATAGCCACAAGTCGTGGCCTCCTACTGCTAACTGTCGTGTGATAGCACTGCTGATGGTGCCTGTACCGCCGATTAGAAGTATCTTCATAGATGTTCTATTTAAAAGTCTGCACGGGTGTTGATTGTTTCATTTGCGTTTAAGTCATTGGTTGGTATTCTTCGTACTGTCGCGCAGTTCCAGACGGGCACCGACAACAATGTGTTGCACGCTGTCGTCGCCGTTCATCTGGTCGAAGAGCAGGCGGAAGGCTTTGATGCCAATCTCCCTCAGGTTCTGTTTGACGAATGACACGCGTGGATGCGACATCTCCGACACCCAGTCGGTCATATAGGCGATGATGGCCACTTCATCGGGGATGCGAAGGTTACGACTCTCGATGGCCTGTAGCGCTGAAATGGCCAGGAGTCCGTGGGAAGCCAGGATGGCATCGGGTGGTTCAGGCAGGCTGAGCAGTTCAAGTGTGTCAGCAAGGCCTGAATTGAAGCTGATGCGGTGGCACTTCACCAGCTCTGTCCGGATGGGGATGTCATGCTGGCGAAGGGCCTCCAAATAGCCATGCTTGCGATCGGTATTCTGCTTCATCTGGTTTGGGCCGCCGAGGAAAGCGATGCGACGGGCACCACTTTCGATGAGACAATTGGTAGCCGCGCGAGCCGATGCGGCATCATTGATGATGACCGACGAGAGGCCGATGTCAGCTACACGGTCGAAAAGCACCACAGGAATATGCGCCTGCTTCAATCGCTCTAAGTGCGAGAAGTCGGCTGTGTCCTGTGCGAGGCAGATGATAATGCCCTCCACATGCATATTCATCAGCAGTTCTACGCAGTCCTTCTCGTTCTCGCTCTGGTCATTAGAGTCAGTAATGATGCACATGTAGCCGGCCTTTCGAGCCTCCGCCTCAATGCTCTTCACGATGTGGGCGTTATGGTTAAAAGCCACATCAGGAACAACGATGCCAATGATGCGAGTTGTGTCAAAGCGTAGACTCATTGCGAAAGGATTCGGCCTGTAGCCTCCCTCCGCAGCCAGCTGCTCAATCTGATGTTTCAACTCAATGCTTACGCCGTCAAGTCCCCTAAGGGCCCTTGACACCGTACTCACGTTTATGCCCAGCTGGCGGGCAATGTCACGCTGCGAAATCCTTTTCATTATATTTGATTTTCCATGCAAAGATACGTCTTTTTCCCTACATATTAACGCAACACCATCAAAAATGTTGCGCAACGCATTGCGATTCAAATGCAGCAATGCCATCCACCTTCACAGGCGGACGGCTCCACATACCTGCATCCAATCAGCGTAGGGACAGGCACTATGACTGTTGACATCACAAAGCTTTGGAACTTCAGGAAAGCAGGAGAGCTTTTCCAAGGGATTTTCCAAAAAAATCCCAGCGTCTGGAAAAAAAGTCCCACGCGCTGGAAAAAAGTCCCAGAGCGTGGGATTTCCAGGAAAAAGCTTCCGAAACATCACTAATAGGATAAGAATTCCGTTGCGCACATGACGCAACAGTTACTCTTACAATTCCTGCCTCTTTGCAAGCATGCTACGCAGTTGCTGGGTGGCAGGGCCGTCGGCAGGAGTACATGGCATAAAGCCCTCGGTCAGCAGCAAGTGATCGGCCAACAGGGGCAGGATAGCACCCAGCAATGAAAGTTGACCGTCATCGTCCAAATACTCTAACAGCTTCGCTTCGTCTAAGCTGTCGTCATGAAGTGAACGGGCCAGTTCGCTCAGTCTTAACAATGAAACACCATGATTACTGATGTCTGCCAGCAGCTGAGCAATGGTGGCTACAGGCATGGGCTTCGGCTGCAAGAAGTCTGATGGCAGATAGCAACTGACAGGCTCTGCTTCCGGTGCATGGATACCCAGCATTGTCAGTCCCTGTTGCACCAAGGAGAGGACGCCCTCGTGGGTGGCATAAAGGTAGAGCTGACGATAATTAGCGTCATCGGCATTAAAAAGAAAGGTAGACGGCAACCAGTGAACATCTCCGTAGGTAGCCACCGAAAGGGTGGCTGTCAGCAAGCGTTTCGTATTGACATCCATCAGTTGCAGCACACTGGAGTCCATGACACGCTGATAAATGGCTTCCATTTGACGGGCACAGTCCTCAGTAGTGACAGTGCGAGTAATAAGCGGATTGCGGACAATCTCTACGCGCGGGAACTGAGACTGTAGGGAATTAGCCTCGTGCGGGCTGCGCGCCACTACAACGTAAGCTTGGACAGGCCCCAGCACTTCGCCATGTGGTGTCACAACAAGACGCAGGCCTGGAGGCAGCGTGAAGGGCGCGGATGCTCCATGCAGATGCAGGATGTCAGGATGGTGCTCGTCGGTGAGTTGTCGACAATCCTTGGCATTAGTGCATACGTACATGGCAAACTGCTCGTCAAACATTGAGCCCTCATGCGTCATGGCATGGGTGGCTTGCATGAGCATCTCCACATAGCGGCCCGCCATGGTGTCGCTCTCGTCATATATATGCAGGATGGTCATTGTCTGTCAAATGTCATCACTGGTAATAGCAGTGGGTAATGGGCGGCAGTTATAACACGATGCCATGATTTCTCCGTAGGCACCGGCCGAGCGGATAGCCAGCAGGTCGCCACGATGGCAGGCGTTGAGGTCGCGCTGTTTGCCGAAGACATCGGTAGATTCACAGATGGGGCCAACCACGTCGTAGGCCTCCATCGGCTCGTCGCTGGAAATATTCTCAATCTTGTGGTAAGCCTGATAGAGGGCAGGACGGATGAGATCGGTGAAACCGGCATCGACGATACAGAATTTCTTCGTTGCCCCTTCCTTTATATATAATGTACGCGTAAGGAGGCTACCGCATTGCGCAACGACGGCACGGCCAAGCTCAAAATGCAGGGTCTGGCCCGGACGCAGTTTCAAGCGTTTAACGTATGTATTGAAATAGGCCTTGAAGTCGGGGATTGGCAAACGGTTGGGATGCTGGTAGTCGACACCCAGTCCGCCACCCACGTTGATGTGCTCCACACTGATACGATGGCGATCCAGCTGGTCCTGTAGCTCGTTGATGCGGTTGCAGAGTGCCTGAAAATCGCCCATATCGAGAATCTGCGAGCCGATGTGGAAGTGCAGGCCGACGAAGCGCACATTCTGCAACTTGGCAGCCTCAGAGATGACGGTCTCCATATCACGCATAGCGATGCCAAACTTATTCTCGGCCAAGCCCGTAGTGATATTGGCATGGGTGTGGGCGCCGACATTAGGATTCAGACGGAACGCCACCGGTGCCACCTTTCCTTTGGCAGCCGCCAACTCGTTGATGACCTTCAGCTCCGGGATACTCTCAACATTGAAGCAAAAGATGTCGTTGTCGAGCCCGAGGTTAATTTCCCAATCACTTTTTCCTACGCCTGCATAAACAATCTTTGAGCCGGGAAAGCCTGCACGCAGAGAAGCCTCAATCTCACCACCACTGACGCAGTCAACGCCGAAGCCTGCCCGCTTGATTTGCCGCAGGATGCTCTGATTGGCGTTGGCCTTCACGGCATAATGCATCATAAAGTTGTCGTGCTTCGACATTTCAGCCTTGATGGCATCAAGCGTGGCACGCAACAACTCCATGTCATAATAGTAGAAAGGAGTGCGCACAGACGCAAACTTCTCAACCGGGAATGTTCCTTTCATACTTGAGACTTATGAAAACAGGTGGGCACTGAGGCTCTGCAGGGCACGTTTCTTATCCTCCTCACGAATAAGGAAGGATATGTTGTAGTTGGAGCCGCCATAGCTAATCATACGTACAGGCACATCCTTCATGGCATCCATGACTCGAGTTTCAAAGCCGATGTTCGACCAGTCGAGATCGCCGACGACGCAAATAATGCACATGCCCGTGTCGACAGTCACAGTGCCGTATTTCTTCAGTTCATCCATAATCTCACCTAAGTGGGCAGAGTTGTCGATAGACATGCTGACGCCGACCTCCGAAGTGCACACCATGTCAATGGGGGTCTGGTAGCTCTCGAAAATCTCGAAGACCTTACGCAAGAAGCCCGTAGCCAAAAGCATACGGCTGGACTTGATCTTGATAGCTGTGATGTTGTCTTTGGCTGCAACGGCCTTGATCTTTCCGTACTCAGTAGCATTGCTGATGGTCGTACCTTCAGCATCGGGCTGCATGGTATTCAGCAGACGCACGGGAATGCCAGCATACTTGGCAGGCTGCACACAGGTGGGATGCAGAATCTTGGCACCGAAGTAAGCCAACTCGGCGGCCTCCTCGAACTGAAGCTGGTGTACAGGCTGTGTATTGTCAACGATACGCGGATCGTTGTTGTGCATACCATCGATATCGGTCCATATCTGGATTTCCTCTGCGCCAATGGCTGCACCGACCAACGAGGCGGTATAGTCAGAGCCGCCACGTTGCAGGTTGTCAATCTCGCCATATGCATTACGGCAAATGAAGCCTTGCGTGATGTAGACTTGTGCACCAGCATTTTGCTCCAAGATGGCAGCCAGTTTCTCCTTGATGTAGACAGGGTCGGGCTCGGCATTTTTATCCGTACGCATGAAATCGAGGGCGTTGAGTAGCACGGCATTGATACCCTGTTCCTTCATATAGTTAACCACCATGTTCGTCGACATCATCTCACCCTGCGCCACGATGCTCTTCTCCTCAAAGCTGGTGAACAGCTCCTTGGTGAACGAACGCAAGTAGTTGAACTCGTCGCGGAGGAAGTCACGCGTCACCGTGCGATATTCCTCGGAGTTAAAAAGCTCCTGTATGTGGTGTTCATATTTACGTTCCAGCGTGTTGATAATCTCATTGGCGCCGTCAGGATTCTTCTTGTAGAGATAGTCGGAAATCTCGACAAGGGAATTGGTAGTGCCCGACATGGCTGAGAGGACGATGAACACGGGTTCGCCTGACTTGGTGACCAGTTGTGCCACCTCTTTCATTCGTTGCGGCGTACCAACCGATGTGCCGCCAAACTTCATTACTTTCATCTGTTTAAATATTTTAATTTTTCAATCTTTCATTTTTCCATTTTCTCCAGCCTACCGTCCACACATCTATAGACAGTCCCGGGATATTTCTCTATCAAAGAGATATTATGGGTCGACATGACCACAGCAGTACCCTTTTGTGAGATGAAGCGTAGCAGCTGCATAATGCCCTCAGCCGTCTCTACGTCGAGATTGGCAGTAGGCTCATCAGCCACAATTAACTGAGGCTTATTCAGAATGGCACGCGCGATAGCTATACGCTGTTGTTCTCCTCCAGACAGCTCATAAGGCATGGCATCGCACTTGTCGGTCATACCCACGTCAGACAACACCTCGTCAATGCGCGCAGATATACTGTCCTTGTGCCAGTCGGTGGCTTTCAAAACGAACTCCAGATTTTTCCTGACCGTGCGGTCGGCCAGCAGCTGGAAGTCCTGAAAGACGATGCCCATCTGCCTGCGTAGTGCAGGAATGTGTTTTCGCTTCATGGTCAGCATGTCATAGTTTAGGACTTGGGCCTCCACGGCCTCGTCGACATAAAGCTCCTGATAAAATGTCTTTAGCAGGGAGCTCTTGCCTGAGCCCACGCGACCAATAATGTAGACAAACTCTCCGTCGTCTACCTGAAAGTCAACATCGTTAAGGATAACTTTTCCATCGAGCTGACAAATCGTGGCTTTCTGATAGTTGATGAGCATCGAAGATATTTACGATTTACGGATTTTCGATTTACTATTAATTATGACTGAGGATAAACGTAGCTACTGTGCGTTAGCCTTGGCTTCACGGCGCTTGGCATCCCAGTTAGGGTCGTGGCGGCGCTGCAGCTCGGTGGCGATGTCTTCTATTCGCAGGCCCTTCGATGTGAGCAGCACCTCCAAATGGTAGAGCATGTCAGCAGCTTCGTAAATGAGCTTGTCGTTGGTGCCGTTAGTGGCTTCGATGACGGTCTCCAAGGCTTCCTCGCCTACTTTCTGCGCCATCTTGTTCACGCCGTCGCGGAACAGGCGCGTGGTGTAGCTGCCTTCGGGCATCTCCTCGTGTCTTTTCTCGATAAAGTCCTGAAGATCGGAGAGGAACTGCAAGGAAGAACCTTGCTGTGCACTATTCTCTTCGCCCCAGCAGGTATCCGTACCAGTGTGGCAAGTGGGACCGTGCGGGTGCACCTTGACCAAGAGCGTGTCGTGGTCGCAATCCTCTGCAATACTCACCAGGTCGAGGAAATTGCCACTGGTCTCGCCCTTCGTCCACAACGTCTGACGAGTACGGCTCCAGAAGGTCACCTTACCCGTGGCCAGCGTCTTCTCATAGGCCTCACGGTTCATAAAGCCCAGCATCAACACATTGCGGGTGTCGGCATCCTGTATGATGGCTGGCACGAGGCCGCCCATTTTCTCAAAGTCTATGGTCATTTTCGATTTACGGATTTTCGATTTACGATTTATCAGAGTCTCACATTAATTCCTTCGTCGTGGAGGTATTGTTTGAGTTCTTGGATAGGTATTTCGCCGAAGTGGAACACACTGGCAGCCAAAGCAGCGTCAGCGTGACCTATAGTGAAAGCGTCGCGGAAATGCTCTTTGGCACCAGCTCCGCCGCTGGCGATAATGGGAATGTTCAGATCGTCGGCCAAGCGGGCCAGGGCCTCATTGGCATAGCCCAGCTTCACACCATCGTGGTTCATGCTGGTGAAAAGAATCTCGCCGGCACCACGCTCCTGTGCTTCACGGGCCCATTCAAAGAGCCCACGCTCGGTACGCTCACGACCTCCTTTCAGATAACAATGCCATTCATATTTACTATTTGACGATTTACTATTTACAATTTCGTCAAGTCGGGCATCAATAGCCACTACACATACCTGAGAGCCAAAGCGCTTCGCCGTTTCTTCTATCAATTCGGGATGGCGAATGGCGGCGCTGTTCATGCTCACCTTGTCGGCACCGGCCATCAACATGCGCTCCACGTCAGCCAGTTCGTTGATGCCGCCACCCACGGTGAAAGGTATGTTGATTTCACGAGCTACGCGTGTCACCATCTCTGTGAAGGTTTTGCGTCCCTCGAAGGAGGCGGTGATGTCGAGGAACACCAGTTCGTCGGCACCCTGCTCAGAATAGGCCTTGCCCAACTCCACGGGGTCACCCGCCGAGCGTAGCCCGACGAAGTTGACACCTTTCACGGTCTCGCCGTCCTTGACGTCTAAGCAAGGGATGATTCGCTTTGCCAGTCCCATAGTTCGTTCAGATTGATTTTTCCTTCGTAGATAGCCTTGCCGAAGACGACGGCAGGTATGCCTGCCTCGTTCAGCCTAACAATGTCATCCATGCTGCTGACGCCGCCGCTGGCGATGAGATGCAACGACGGGTATTCGGCCATCACCTCTTTATACATTTCAATGGCAGGTCCTGAAAGCGTACCGTCCTTAGAGATTTCCGTACAGAGGACGTTCTTCACGCCCATGTCAGTATAGCGTTTCAGGAAGGGCAACAGCTTCTCAACAGAATCTTCTTTCCAACCATTGATGCTGATGCGCCCCTGCCTCACATCTGCACCGAGAATCATGCGCTCCGGGCCGTATTTCTGCAACCAACGATGGAAAAGCTCAGGCTGGGTCACAGCAACAGAGCCAACTGTCACCATCGCAGCACCATTATTAAAAGCCTTTTCAATATCGTCGTCAGTCTTGATGCCGCCACCAAAGTCGATGACTAAGTCAGTCTCCGTTGCCAAGCGATGGAGCACGCCGTCGTTGACAATATGGCGTGACTTGGCACCGTCGAGGTCTACGACATGCAAACGCCGATAGCCGATGTGCTCAAACTGACGAGCCATCTCCAACGGGTCGCCGTAGACGGTCTTCTGATCGTAGTCGCCTTTCGTCAGGCGCACACACTTACCGTCGATGATGTCAATAGCAGGAATCAGCTCTATCATAGTTCCAGAAAGTTTCTTAGAATCTGTTCACCCACGGCTCCGCTCTTCTCAGGATGAAACTGGCATGCATAAAAGTTTCCCTTGTGCAGGGCAGCGCTATAAGGCTGCACGTAGTCGGCCAGAGCAATGGTTTCCTCACACAAAGGCACGTAATAGCTATGAACAAAATACACATATGGGGCAGTTTCAGAAGCTCCAGAAGTCCCGTCAAGCCCTCCAAAGAGTGGCGACCGCAGTTCGCGAAGGGCATTCCACCCCATACAGGGCACCTTGTCCTCGTGTCGCGTGGGCTGAAAACGCTTCACGTCTGCCCCAAAAACACCAAGGCAGTCTGTGTCGCCCTCTTCCGAATGACGGCAGAGCAGCTGCTGACCAATACAGATGCCTAAGACGGGCTGTTGCAACGAGCGGATGACCTTGTCAAGACCGTGCTCACGCAGATAGGCCATTGCAGTCTTGGCCTCCCCCTGTCCTGGAAAAACAACGCGGTCAGCCTTTCTCAGCGCATCAGCATCGTCAGTAAGTTGGGGCTCAACCCCAAGCCTTCTCAGTGCATTCATCACCGAGAAAATATTGCCAGCATTGTATTTTACAATCGCTACATTCATTATGATTTACTCCTTCTCTCCTTTTCTCCTTCAAGAGAAGATGATGGTTTTGTTCTTATAGGTGAGAATCTTTCTGGCGATGTGCTTTGACACTGCACGCGAAAGGACAATCTTCTCCAAGTCCTTGCCTTTCAGCACAAGGCTGTCAGGAGTATCCTTATGGGTGATGCGCGCCACGTCCTGCTCAATGATGGGACCTGCATCCAGTTCAGCCGTGACATAGTGACTGGTAGCGCCGATAATCTTCACGCCCCGCTCGTAGGCCTGATGATAGGGTTTGGCACCGATGAAGGCAGGCAGGAACGAGTGGTGGATGTTGATGATGTGGTGGGGATACTCGGCTATCATCTCGTCGCTGATGATCTGCATGTAGCGGGCCAGCACAATGAAGGAGATATCCTCCTTTTTCAGCAAGTCCATCTCGGCCTGCTCAACCTCAGCCTTGTTCGAGTGGTCTTTCTTGATGCTCCACACATAGAAGGGTATTCCGAACTGGTCGGCAACATAGCGCAAATCCTCATGGTTCGACACGATACAGGGAATGTCGCAATTGAACTCACCTGCCTTCCAGCGTGCCAGCAGGTCGTAGAGACAATGACTCATCTTTGAGACGAAGATAGCCATGCGCGGACGCTTGTCACTGTAGTATAGGCTAAATTTCATCTGATAGCGCTGTGCATAGAGCGTGGTGATGAACTCATAAAGCTTGTCGCGGGGGATGAGGAAACCGTCAAGTTCCCATTCTATGCGCATAAAGAACATGCCTTCCACCTTGTCAACGTATTGGTCAAGATAGACGATGTTGCCTTTGTTGTCTGTAATGAATTTTGTAACTTCAGATATGATGCCTTGCTGGTCAGGGCAATGCAGAAGCAAAATTGCTGTTGGTTTCATCTCTTGTTGCTGTTTTTTCGCGACGAAGATGCTTCGACGCCATTTGGCTGGCAAAGTTACAAAAAAAAACTACTTAATAATGTATGCGTATTATTTTTTTTCCGTTTTTCGCCATTTTTCTGACAAAATGTGTTGTTTTTTCAAAAAAATAAGCTATCTTTGCATGTGTTTCAAATTACTGAAGCTATGCCAAAGTACAATCTATCTGAGAAGAAGGAGAATAAAGCCGCCTACCGCTCACTGGTTAGTCCGGCGCTAATGGACGAGCTGAAAGAACGTATTCTGGATGTGGTCGTCATGCAGAAAAAGTACAAGGACAAGAACTATTCTGCCAAACAGCTGGCCAAGGATCTCGGCACCAACACACGCTATGTATCGGCAGTGGTCAACGTGCGCTTCCACATGAACTACACGTCGTTCATTAACAAGTACCGCATCGAGGAAGCCATGTCTATTCTCATCGACAAGCGGTATGAAGATTTGCGGATAGAGGAGGTAAGCGACATGGTGGGCTTCGCCAACCGACAGTCGTTTTACGCATCATTCTACAAATTCACAGGCATCACGCCCAAGGAATACCGCATGAGACACATTGCCAGCATCAATGCCAGGAAGAAATAACCAACTGACTCATGCATTCCCCTGACGATTTCCAATACTGCGACGAGCGTTTCGCAGACATCCAGATGCTGCGCTACCGTTTGAACGGTTTTGAGCAGCTGACGCTTCAACAAAAACAGTTAGTTTACTATCTCTCGCAGGCTACTATTTTCGGTCGCGACATTACTTTCGATCAGTTTGGAAAGTACGGTCTTCGTATCCGTCGCACCCTCGAGGCTGTCTATGTCAGCCAACGCATCTCCCATGACTCCGACGAATTCCGCGCAATGGCCGTCTATCTGAAACGGCTATGGTTTTCCAGCGGCATCCATCATCATTACGGATGCGAGAAGTTCGTACCAAGCTTCAGTCAAGACTTTTTACGACAAGCGATTAAGCAGGCCGACAAATCCGCCCTGCCACTGAGCGAAGGGCAGACCGTCGATGAGTTGTGCGATGAGCTTTTCCCCGTTATCTTCAACCCCGACATATTGTCAAAGCGTGTAAACAAATCCGACGGCGATGACCTTGTGACAACCTCCGCCTGCAACTTCTACCAGAACGTCACTCAAGAGGAAGCTGAGGCATTTTATAATGACAAGAAACAACAATGTGCGACACCTGAGGAGCCACCCTCCTTCGGTCTGAACTCCACGCTGGTGAAGAATACTGACGGAAAGCTGTACGAAGAAGTATGGAGCACCGAAGGCCGCTACAGCAACGCGCTGCAACACATTATTTTCTGGTTAGAAAAGGCGAAAACCGTAGCCGAAAACGAGGCTCAAAAGGAGGTCATTGACCTACTTATCAGCTATTACCATACTGGCGACTTACGGCTCTTCGACCAATATTCTATCGCTTGGCTAAAACTACTCGACAGCCGCATTGACTTCATCAACGGCTTCATCGAGGTCTACGGCGACCCGATCGGGCTCAAAGGCTCGTGGGAGGGCCTGGTGGAGTACGTGGACGAGGAAGCAACGAAACGCACACAGACCATCAGCAGCAACGCCCAGTGGTTTGAAGACCACTCGCCCGTCGACCCGCGTTTCCGCAAACCTGTAGTGAAGGGTGTCTCGGCTCGCGTCATCTGCGCAGCCATGCTGGGTGGCGACGAATATCCCTCCACAGCCATCGGTATCAACCTGCCCAATGCCGACTGGATCCGGGCAAAGTACGGTTCAAAGAGCATCACCATCAGTAACATCACTGACGCCTACAACCGTGCTGCGCACGGCAATGGTTTCAAAGAGGAGTTCGTGATTGACAAAGCGACACTCTCGCTGATAGAGGAATACGGCGACGACTGCGACAATCTGCATACGGACTTACATGAGTGCTTGGGCCACGGTAGCGGACAGTTGCTGCCTGGCGTTGACGCCGATGCCCTGAAAGCCTACGGCAACACCATCGAGGAGGCACGCGCCGACCTTTTCGCTCTTTATTTCATCGCTGACAAGAAGCTGGTCGACTTAGGACTACTGCCCGATGGCGAGGCATACAAGGCCGAATACTATTCCTATATGATGAACGGTCTGCTGACACAGTTAGTGCGCATTGAGCCAGGACGGCAGATTGAGGAAGCACACATGCGCAACCGTGCTCTCATAGCCCATTGGTGCCTAAAGCATGGGCAATGCATGGAGCTCATTAACCAGGAAGGAAAAACCTACCTGCGCATCAAATCTTACGAGGAACTGCGCCAGCTTGTGGCCGTACTCTTGGCAGAGATTCAGCGCATCAAGAGCGAGGGCGATTTCGAGGCGGCCAGAATACTTGTCGAGGACTACGCCGTGAAGATTGACACTGTGTTGCACAAGGAAGTGCTACAGCGCTATGAGAAACTGAACCTCGCTCCCTACAAGGGCTTCATCAACCCCTGGCTAAAGCCCGTCACGGACGCCGAGGGTCGCATCATCGACATCAACGTGGACTACACGGAAAGCTACGACCATCAGATGCTACGCTACAGCTCAGATTACGCTACACTGATTTAATTACAGGAAAAATGCAAATCGTCCGAAGAAATCCGAAGCCTTCGGACAAAAGTCCGACCGCTTCGGACAAAAATCCGACCGCTTCGGACAAAAATCCGAAGGCTTCGGATTTTTACGGACGAATTCCATAGAAAAAGAAGAACAAGGACTAAACAAAAATGAACAACAACGACATACAACAGCAGGTAAAGGACATCAAGCAGTCGTTCCGACAGATGATGGACGGCCAAGTTGCCCAGTCCATGAGGCAGAAAGGAGTCGACTATCATCTGAACTGGGGAGCTACGCTGCCTCGCCTCAAAGAAATGGCTGAGGAAATAAAAGCCCATCCCCAGTCTCTCCAAAAAGGAGAGGAGTTTGAATACTCCTCAGGATGGACTTATTCCCTCGCTATTGCCCTCTGGAAAGAGAACATCCGCGAGTGCAAGATCCTGGCTACAATGCTGATGCCGCCTGACGAGCTGCTGCCCGAGGTGGCCGATATCTGGATGGAGCAGACCGAGACGGTAGAGATGGCCGAACAGCTGGCTTTCAACCTGATGCAGCACGTACCCTACGCCGCCGAAAAGGCTTTCCTCTGGATTAGCTCAGCCGATGATCTGCCACAAATATGCGGCTATCACATTCTCAGCCGCCTGTTTATGAGCAAGCAGGAACCCAACGAGCGCGGCATCAACGAGTTTATGGACCAGGCACTCGCTGCGCTACAAAGCCCTACCCCATCGCTGAACAAGGCAGCTATGCAAAGCATCATCCACTTTGCCGATATGGGACTGGTGTATGAGCGGATTGCCCGCTCGGCCATTCATTCCATCGGACTTGACTTCATCTGAACAATAACCCAAATAAAATAATCGTTGAGCTTCATTGACCTTATCCTGTTAGCCCTCTCGTTGGCTATGGACTGTTTCTCGGTCTCTATTGCCAGCGGTGCCATCCTGCGCTCTTGGCAAGGCAAGACCATCGTACGCATCAGCTTTCTCTTCGGTTTGTTTCAGGCGCTGATGCCGCTGTTAGGTTGGCTCGCCGTCATTCATTTCGCAGCCAGCTTAGCCATCTACGGCCACTGGATAGCTTTTGCCATGCTGCTCTTTATTGGCAGCAAGATGATATGGGAGGCCATTCACGACGATGGGGAGGCAGAAGCCTTTCATCCGCAACACCTGCGCACACAGCTGCTGCTGGCCATAGCCACTAGCATTGACGCGTTGGCGGTTGGCGTCTCGATGGCAGTCACGGGCTACACATCAATGGGCCAGCTGTGGTGGCCGCTCACCGTCATCGGCGTGGTGTCGCTGGTCATGTCGCTGGTTGGCCATTGGCTGGGCATCAGCTTCGGCAAAAGCATCGCCCGCCGCATCCAGCCTGAACTCATCGGCGGCATCATCCTCGTGCTCCTCGGCATAAAAATACTGCTTACTTAATCCCTGAAAAAGTCACTCAACAATAAACACTCAAATAAATATGGCAACGAAACACATTCAGTACGAGACAAAAGGTACCTGTTCTAAACTCATCGACGTGACCTGCGACGAAAACAACATTATCCAGCAGGTCTTTTTCCTTGGTGGCTGCAACGGCAACCTACAGGGCATCTCACAATTGGTGCGCGGACAACACATCGATGACGTAATGAAACGTCTTAATGGTATCCGTTGCGGCGCAAAAGGCACATCATGTCCCGACCAGCTATGCCGCGCATTGGAACAGCTTCGGCAGGCACCAGTAGAACAAGAATATTAGTTCCGATAGTCCTTTGGCGTAAGCATGATGTTGAACAAGGTATCTTTGGGACTTGACATCATGCAGTACACGTATTGGAAATTAAAGTCGGCATCCATATAAGGCTTATAGCTGGGCGTGTTTTTCAATTCCATCAACAGCAAGTCACGCAGGTCAGCTTCCATCAGCGTCCCAGGTTCAGTGTCGAGCAAATAATCCTGTCGCCAAGTATGCGTGATTTTGTCGAAGTTGATACGCTCCAAAATAAGCGTACCTTCATCGTTTAAACGTATTGGACAGCGTTTCTCGGTAGTTTCTTTGGCGTCGCGTGCAGCGCGGTCTTCCATCGATTCTTGACAGGCGCACAATATCAGCAGCACCGTAAAAAGCAGTAGTGTCTTCTTCATTTTTATGTCGTTTTTCTCGTTGATGCTGCAAAAATACAAAAAAAACTTCGCCTGCGATGCGTTTATTGATAATTATTTCGTAACTTTGCAAAAATAATCTTCATTACTAACCAAAAAAGCTATGCTTAGAAAACTATTCCTATCCCTGGCGCTGACGGCAACAGCCGTAGCGATGGCAGCACCGACGACACCTGTATGGCGCGATCCTGCCGTCAACCAAGTGAACCGTGAGGCACGCCGTGCCGACTTCTTCGCCTTCGAGAACGCCGACAAGGCCAAGGCGGGCGACAAGACAAAGAGCGACCGATATTTGTCGATGGAAGGCAAGTGGAAGTTCAACTTCGTAAAGGACCACAACCTGGCTCCCGTCGATTTCTTCTCGCTGAAGTTCGACGACTCGCAGTGGGTGGATTTCCCCGTGCCCGGCCTCTTCGAGATTGAGGGCTACGGCGACAAGACCTACAAGAACGCCGGTTTTGCCTGGTGCACTACCTTCGACAACAACCCGCCCTTCATCGGCGAGACCAACAACTACACAGGCTCCTACCGCAAGACCTTCAACCTGCCTGACAGCTGGAACGGTCAGGAGGTGTACTTCCATGTGGGCTCAGCCACGAGCAACCTCGCTGTATGGGTCAACGGCAAGTACGTGGGCTACAGCGAAGACTCGAAGGTGGCTGCCGAGTTCAACATCACGAAATATCTGAAGAAAGGCGAGAACCTCATTGCCATGCAGATCATGCGCTGGTGCGACGGCTCATGGTTAGAGGACCAGGACTTCTGGCGCTTCACTGGCATTGCACGCGAGGTGTATCTCTATGCCCGTCCGAAGGTGCATATCCAGGACATCACCATCGGTCAGGACTGGGAACAAGGCAAAGGCTTGCTCGACGTGCAGGTCAGTCTGAAGGGCAGCGGCACCGTGGAGGCCCGTCTGCTCGATGCCGACGGAAAGGAAGTGGCCACAGGGTTGAAAGCTACTGTTGACAACGTTAAGGCCTGGACTGCCGAGACACCTTACCTCTACTCATTGGAGCTGACGCTGAAGCAGGGCCAGAAAGTGGCTGAGGTGGTGACGAAGAAAGTGGGCTTCCGCCATATTGAAATCAAGGGCGGACAGCTGCTCGTCAACGGACAGCCCATCCTCATCAAGGGTGCCGACCGCCACGAGCTGGATCCCGACGGCGGCTACATCGTCTCTATAGACCGCATGATTCAGGATATCAAGATTATGAAGCAGCTGAACATCAACGCCGTGCGCACCTGCCACTATCCTGACGATCCGCGCTGGTACGACCTCTGCGACGAGTACGGCATCTACCTTACTGCAGAAGCCAACCTTGAGAGCCACGGCATGGGCTACGGCGAGCATACGTTGGCCAAGCGCGCCGACTTCGAGAAGATGCACCTCGAGCGCAACGAGGCTAACGTGAAGTCCTTCAAGAACCATCCCTCTATCATCGTTTGGTCGTTAGGCAACGAGGCAGGCTTCGGCCCCAACTTCGAGAAGTGCTACACATGGATCAAGGATTACGACAAGACGCGCCCCGTGCAGTATGAGCGTGCTCCCTATGAGGGCGGCTATACTGACATCACCTGTCCGATGTATGCCGACTACGGCTGGTGCGACCGCTATTGCAAGGGCGACAACCCGCGACCCCTCATCCAGTGCGAGTACGCCCACGCAATGGGTAACTCGATGGGCGGCTTCAAGGAATACTGGGAGCTCATCCGCAAAGAGCCTAAGTACCAAGGCGGTTACATCTGGGACTTCGTCGATCAGGGTATGCGCGACAAGAGCCCCATCACCGGACGCACCATCTTCACCTACGGCGGCGACTACGGCGAGTATCCTGCCAGCGACTACAACTTCAACTGCAACGGCGTCATCGCTCCTGACCGCCGTCTGAATCCCCATGCCTACGAGGTGGGCTACTATTACCAGAACATCTGGGTGACGGAGAAGGACTTCAAGGAAGGCAAGTTCGAGGTGTACAATGAGAACTTCTTCAAGACGCTCGACGACGTGGAGCTCGAGTGGTTCGTCGGCGGAGCTTCCGGCAACGGCCATCACCGCGACGGCGTGCCTGCCGGCATGACCTTCGGCCACGGCGGCAAGATTGACATCAGCGGCATTCAGCCCCAGCAACGCAAGGTCATTACCGACGAAACGATGAAGCAGGTCGTCACAAAGGTGCTGGAGCATCACGGCGACGGCGAGCTCTTCGTCATCTTCCAGTTCAAGTCGAAGAACGGCGCCCCACTCATCGACAAAGGTCAGGTATTGGCCCGCCAGCAGTTCGCGCTGAGCCAATATCAGTTCCCGGAGCTATCCGGAAATTCCGGTAATTCCGGAATCTCCAAGGAAGAAACCAACACCTACGTGAAGTTCACGGCTGGCGGCACCGACATCTCCATTGGCAAGCGCTCTGGCCTCATCGACTACCTGAACGTCGACGGCAAGCGCATGTTGCAGTTCCGCGAGAGCATCCGTCCCGAGTTCTGGCGTGCTCCCACCGACAACGACTACGGTGCTGGCCTGCAGCGCCGCTTCGAAACCTGGCGTCACCCGCAGATGCGCCTGAAGGAATGTCAGGTAGGCGACAATGGTGTTGTTGCGAAATTCGACCTTCCCGATCAGAAGGCACAGCTCACCCTCACCTACACCCTCACAGCCGAGGGCGAGGTCATTGTGCGCGAACAGCTCACTACCGAGAAGGACGCCAAAATCAGCAACATGTTCCGCTACGGCATGACGCTGCAGATGCCCAAGCAGTTCGACCGCATTGAATACTACGGACGTGGCCCGGCTGAGAACTACATCGACCGCAACTCCAGCGAGTTCATCGGCGTCTACAAGAACAAGGTGCAGGACGAATACTTCGAATATGTGCGTCCGCAGGAGAGCGGCAACCACACCGACGTGCGCTGGTTCAAGGTCATCGATGCCGACGGCAAGGGCTTGCAGTTCTACAGCAACGCCCCGATGGAGGCTAGCGCTATGCCTTACACGATGGACCAGCTCGACGACGGCATGCATAAGGACAAGGCTTGGGGCCACCACAGCGGCGACCTCATCCCTGCCGGCAAGACGCAGGTGTTCATCCAGCAGCGTCAGTTCGGCCTGGGCTGTGTGAACTCATGGGGCGCCTGGCCACGTGACGAGTACCGCCTGCCCTATCAGGACTACGACTTCACCTTCGCCATCAAGCCCATCAAATGATTCTTAGGATATTTTTATCGATAGCGGCGCTCTTGGCGTCGCTATCGGTATTTTCACAGCAGCACTTCCCCGAGCAGATTCCTGCAGGAAACTATAGCGGTATCTGCTCGATTGGTGACGGACTCTTTGCCGTTGTCGATGACAAGAACACCGAGGACGGCTTCTATCTGTTCCACTTCGACATAGACATGCAGACAAACCGCATCACGAAGGCAGAGAACAAAGGCTACCGCAGCAGCGGACTGCCAAATCGCGACATGGAAGGCATCTGTTTCCGTCCCTTCACGCAGACATTATTTATCAGTGGCGAGAAGGACAATGAAGTCTACGAATACGCCCTTGACGGACAGCGTACAGGAAAGAGGCTGAACATGCCTGCACAATTCAAGAAGGCAAAGCACAACCTGGGCATTGAAGCGCTAACCTACGACACTATCTCTCATCAGTTTTTTCTTACCACAGAACAACCTCTGCCGGGTGACACATTGCTACGCATACAGGCCTTCGGCGACGACCTGCAGCCCTCACACCAATATTTTTACATGCCAGACAAACCCATTAGTCCGAAATACTATCATGGTGTTTCTGCACTCTGCGCGACTGGAGACGGACGTCTGTTGGTATTAGAGCGTCAGGTATGTGTGCCACG
>JAILAA010000154.1 GCA_024681875.1 Prevotella sp. | reverse complement strand
AGGAAAGTCGGGTTCTCCAAGTTTAGGTTCGTAGGTAAATCCCTCGTAACTGAAGGAAAAGAGATCTTCAGGTTTGTCGATACGATTCTCAATGATGAAACGTGTCATTGCACCCCGACATGTCTTAGCCCTAACAGCCTGGTAGCAGCATTTGGGCGAAGGAAAGGATATAGAAGGGTATGCAGCACAAAAGAACAATAACACCAGTTCTGAAAGAGAGCGACTGGAGCCAGTGTTTCACTATATGAAAAAAATGAATGAAGGCATCCTTTGGGGCATACCATATCATTCTTGGCCCTGCCCAGCGCATCACTTCACGGATGGCCTCGCGCTCTTTAGGAGCATAGCAATGGGTAGGACAATCCTTGCAAGCTGTCTTCTGTTCGCCATACGTGCAATGATCAAGACGACGACAAGCGAAGTCTGTCAGATGCAAGTATTCATCCGGCATTGTGACTTGATGGAGATGATGACGGCAATATAGCTCAATCATCTTACGGACTGTTTGCTTCTCTCGCTCAATCCTGGTCATTCCTATTTCTCTAAACGCATATACAACAAGGGATATGGACTCCCTTCTTCATCTAATTCAGTCCGCTTGTAGGTGCAGAAGCCTAAATGCTCGTAAAACCCGATGGCCTGTGGGTTCTGTTCGTTCACAGTTACCTCATTCACATCGTAATGATCTATAGAATAAACTGTCAACTGCTTTCCGATTCCCTGTCCTCGATGGCTTGCATCGACGAATAGCATTTCAATCCTGCGACCTTCGATGCCGATAAAGGCAATTGGCATATTCTCGTCGTTATCGAAAACCAACAACCTCTCAACACGGCTGATTGCGTCGGGAATGTATGCCTTGATGCGTTCAATCTCAGACTCTGACAAAAATGTGTGGGTCTGTCTGACTGCGCTTTCCCATATACTCACAAACTCATCCGTCAGTCCTTTATTTGATGTATTTGTTATCAGACGTATCATAGTCTTGCCTTTAGTTCCGCCTTTACCTTTTCCAAGTCGCCACAAGATAATATCGGCATGAGGCTTTCTATTTCCTCGATGCTTTTGTCCCACCACCTGAATTTAAGCAATAACTCTGTCAGTTCGTCATCGAAGCGTTTCCTAACGACTCGACAGGGATTCCCAACAGCAATAGAATAAGGAGGAATATCCTTTGCCACCACCGAGTTTGTTCCGATAATGGCTCCGTCGCCAATATGAACACCAGGCATCACGGTCACGTTCTGGCCGATCCAGACATCATTGCCGACCACGGTATCACCCTTCAGCGGCAACTCGTCCTTCACCGGTGCAATAGCACTTCCCCAATCACCGCCCATGATGTAAAACGGATAGGTGGTCACGCCGTCCATTCGGTGGTTGGCGCCGTTCATTACGAACTCGATGCCCTTGGCGATGGCGCAGAACTTGCCTATTATCAGCTTGTCGCCAATGAAGTCGTAGAAGTGGGTGACGTGCTTCTCAAACTGGTCGGCACCGTCCACATCGTCGTAATAAGTGTAGTCGCCGATGATGATACGCGGGTTCTTCACCACATTCTTGATGAAGCAAAGCCTTGGGAGGTTCGGATTCGGGAACGCCTCGTTGGGGTCGGGCCTATTTATTTTGTTCATAGTATCTGATAGTATCAATGGGGGATTATTTCGCGATCTGATAACCTGCGGCAAACAGCAGCAGACCTAACACAACGCTGCCCGCCACATATAATGCGAGATACATCCAATTGCCGGATTGTATCAGTTGCAGGCTCTCCTTCGAGAAGGTCGAGAAGGTGGTGAAGCCGCCGCAGAAGCCGACACTGAGCAGCAGCACCAGCTGCTGCGACACATTGGAGTAACGGTTGAAGAGGCCCCACAACAGCCCTATTGCAAGACATCCCAGCAGGTTGACGGTGAATGTCGCCCACGGGAAGCCGCCAGAATATTTCATCAACAGCGACACCGCGTACCGCATCGCGCCACCGATGAAGCTGCCGGCTCCTACAAAAAGGATGTTTCTCCACATTTGGTTATATCTCTTATATATTTGTTGTTTTATTGTATTTTGCGGGGTCGGTCACATATTCAGACTTTCCGTCCTAATTCGTAGGCTTCCTGCAACTTGGGATTGTCAGCGATGTCGTTGGGGAAGCTGACTCCGCCACAGAAGAGATGGCCTTTGAGGCTCGACTTCCCATAGCAGTCTATCCAGCCCTGCAGGCCGCTTTCGGCACGCTTGGGGACGAAAGCGGCATCCTCGGTGGCGGTCGTCAGCAGGTAGATGTCGCGGAAGCGGTAATCCTTCGGGTACATCGCGTTCATGCGGTCGATGAGGGTCTTCATCTGGCCGCTCATCTCGTAGTAGTAGATGGGCGTCGCCCAGCAGACCACATCGGCGTTCAGCACGCTCTCCATAATGGCCGGCACATCGTCCTCGAAGACGCAGGCGCCCGTCTTCTGGCACGAGAGGCATCCGACGCAGAACTTGATTTCCTTGCCGCGCAGCGAGATGAGTTCCACTTCGTTGCCAGCGACTTTCGCGCCTTCGGCAAACTGCTCCGCCAGCATATTGCTGTTCGACCCCGGACGGAGGCTGGTCGAGATAACGACTACTTTCTTCATTGTCTATTGATTTTATGTATAATAACGCCTACGACGGGATTTTATTGTCTTTGACAGGTTTCTATGAAAATCTTTAAATTATGACCAAATTTGGGATATAAAAGAAAAAAGGATTTTGTTTTTCGCTCATTTTGAGTTACTTGCAAAATCCTTTGGTACCCCGGGAGGGACTTGAACCCTCACGCCATTGCTGACAGCAGATTTTGAGTCTACCGCGTCTACCATTCCGCCACCAGGGCTTGTTGTGCTGCTGGGCTTTTCTCGCTGGCTGTTGCGGGATAGGGATGGATCCTTTTCCTGCTTTTCTGACAATGTGCCGTTTTTTGTTTGCCAACTGAAAGAGAGCTTGTTGCAGCAGTTATCGGGGCTGTCTTTCCCCTTGGTTTCGTTTGCAAAGATACGAAGGTTTTTCTTACCTGCAAAATTTTTTTTCTTTTTTTTCTTGTAATCGAAAAAATTGTTGTATTTTTGCAGCCGATTATTATCAGTGAAATGGAGACACAAAAAACAGATAAAGTATTCATTTTCTCGGGCCGTGCAACAAATGACCTGGCCCGTCGTGTGGCCGAAATCTACGGAAATCCTCTCGGAAGTTCCACTGTTTTCCAGTATGCCGATGGTGAATTTCAGCCTTCTTATGAGGAGACTATCCGCGGTGGTATCGTTTTCCTTATCCAGTCGACGATGCCTCCGACCGACAACCTCTTCGAGTTGTTGATGATGGTCGATGCCGCCAAGCGTGCTTCGGCTCAAAAGATTGTGGCTGTTATTCCTTATTATGGTTTTGCCCGTCAGGACCGTAAGGACAAGCCCCATGTGCCTATCGCTTCGCGCCTCATCGCCGACATGCTGACGGCTGCTGGCGTGGACCGCGTGATTACCATGGACTTGCATGCCGACCAGATACAGGGATTCTTTAACATCCCCGTCGACCACCTGTTTGGCTCGTCGCTCTTCTTGCCCTATATCCGAGAAAAGTTCGACCCCGAGGAGGTGATGTTCGCTTCGCCCGACATGGGTGGCAGCAAACGTGCCGGCATGTATGCCAAGACGCTGAACAACAGCTTTGTGATTTGCTACAAGCATCGTAACAAACCCAATGAGATTGCTGAAATGCGTCTCATCGGTGATGTGTCGGGCAAGCATGTCATTCTGCTGGACGACCTCATCGACACGGGCTCCACTATTTGCAAGGCCGCGTCGATCATCATGGCCAACGGTGCCAAGAGTGTGCGCGCCATGATTACGCACCCTGTGCTCTCTGGCAACGCCATCGAGAAGATTGAGGCTTCGGAGCTGGAGGAGTTGGTAGTGTCCGACACCATCCCGCTGAAGCGTGAGTCGAGCAAGATCCGCGTCTTGTCGTGCGACTGGCTTTTCGCTGAAGCCATCCGTCGCGTGACCAACTACGAGTCTCTCAACAATCTCTACGAGACCACCATCCATCACAAAGGTGTGATCCACAAAATCGACCATTAAGAAACGAAAGCCTTAGGGCTTCGCGATACATTATTTATTAACCCGGTCGCAAGACCATAACACACAAAAAAACAATGAGAATAGTTCCAATGAGCGGTGCTCTGCGCGAGCACGTAGGGAAAAAGGATGCTAAAGCATTGCGTCGTGAGGACCGCGTTCCTTGCGTCATGTATGGTAAAGGTGAGCAGCTGATGTTCAGCGTTCCCCAGACCCAGTTCGCACGCATCATCTTCAATCCGGAGCCTTGCTTCGTCGAGATCGACATCAACGGCACCAAGCACAGCGCTATGCTGAAGGACATCGACTATCATCCCGTGACGGAGATCGTCTATCACGCCGATTTCTATGAGATGAGCGACGACAAACCCATCGTGATGTCCATCCCCGTCCACACTTGTGGTACGTCGGTAGGCGTGATGAAGGGTGGCAAGCTTGCTTACAAACAGAAAAAACTGAAAGTGAAAGCTCTGCCGGCCAATATGCCTAACGAGATTATGATCGACATCACCAATCTGGATGTCGCTCAGCGCATCAAGGTGCAGGATATTGCCGCCAACAACTACGAAATTCTGAACCCTAAGAGCAACGAGGTGCTTGTCGTCAACAGCACACGTGCATCGGCTACGGCTGCTGAGACTACTGAAGAATAATCTTGGGTATTCGTGATTAGGTTGAACAAGATGGGTCGTGGGTTCGGTCTCACGACCCTTATTTATAGACCCAGATGAAATATCTGCTCTTCGATTTGGACAGGACACTGTGGGACTTTGAGGGCAATGCGGAGAAGACCTATCGCGCCATGTTCGCCGAATATGGTCTGGAAACGCTGTGCCACACCGACTACGAGACTTTCCACGAGCGCTATCGCGTTATCAACGACACACTTTGGGAGGCTTATCGCAACGGAACGCTCAGCAAGGAGGTCCTGGCACTGTCACGTTTCTCGCTGACGCTCGAAGCCTTTGGGATGCCTCACGACGCCATCGAGACGGTCAGGCTCTCACAGCAACTGAGTGACTACTATGTGCTTCGCGGGCCTCAGCAGACGGGGTTGATGCCAAATGCAAGAGAAACATTGGAATGGATTGCCTGCCAGAAAGACAGCTTTCGCATGGCAGTCATCACCAACGGCTTCTCGGAGGCGCAGCTGCCCAAGATGAAGACCTCCAGAATCGACGGCTATTTCGATTGGGTGCTGTTGTCGGAACAGCTTGGCGCCATGAAACCCGACAGGCGTTTTTTCGAGTTGGCGTTGAACACCATAGGCGCCAATGCAAAGGACTGTCTGGTCATCGGCGACGACTACAAGGTGGATATAGCCGGCGCCGCAGCGGCAGGCATCGAGCAAGTGTACTACAACATTCAGTCACGGCCGCTGCCCGAAGGCGCAGCCAAGCCTACCTACGAAATTAGCGATCTTTTGGAGATGAAAGAGTTGCTGGCACAGTGGGGAAAGCAAAAGTGATAAGGTCAAGAAACATAATTGATTATGCATAAAGCAGGATTTGTAAACATTATCGGCAACCCCAACGTGGGCAAGTCAACGCTGATGAACGCGCTGGTAGGTGAGAGGCTTTCCATCATCACCTCCAAGGCGCAGACCACTCGTCATCGCATCATGGGTATCGTCAATGGCGATGATTTTCAGATAGTTTATACCGACACTCCCGGCATCGTCAACCCGCACTACAAGTTGCACGAAACGATGATGGGCTTTGTCAATTCGGCGGTACAGGATGCCGACCTTTTCCTGCTGGTCACCGAAGTGGGGGAGACCTTCAAGAATGAGGACGTGCTACGCAAGATAGCCCTCTCGAACATCCCTGTCATTTTGGTTATCAACAAAATAGACCTTTCGGACCAAGCCACCATCCAGGACAAGATAGCCTATTGGCAAGGACAGATACCGCGGGCCGTGGTGGTTCCCTGCTCAGCCACAGAGGGCTTCAACGTCAACACCATCTTCGATCACATCATGAACCTGTTGCCCGAAAATCCGCCCTATTTCCCCAAGGACGAGTTGACGGACCGTTCCATGCGCTTCTTCGTCTCCGAGATTATCCGCGAGAAGATATTGATGTACTATCAGAAGGAGATACCCTACTCCTGCGAAGTGGCAGTGGAAAGCTATGAGGAAGAGGAAGATATCGACAAGATTACAGCCACCATCTTTGTGGAGCGGGAGTCGCAGAAAGGCATCATTATCGGCCGTCAAGGTGGCGCCATCAAGAAGTTGGGCACCGAGGCCCGCAAAGACATTGAGTCGTTCACAGGCAAGCGCTGTTTCTTGCAGCTGAGAGTCAAGGTGCTGAAAGACTGGCGCAACAGTGACCGTGCCCTGCGTCATTTCGGCTACGCCGGCGACTGATGGGCAACGCTGGAAGTTCAAACAGAAACTTACGATACCATAACGGCGAGTGATAGGTCACTCGCCGTTATTCTTCATATACACCTTTGCATACTCCACGTAGTGGGCTGCGTTGTCGGTCTGGCCGGGGCTGGTGGGCTTGATGTATTTTGCCGGAACGCCGCCCCATATCTCGTTTGGGGGAATCTTAGTCTTTTGCAACACCAGAGAGCCGGCGGCCACGATGGAGCCTTCGCCAACGACGCAATCGTCGAGAAGGGTGGCGCCCATGCCGACAAGAGCCTTGTCGCAAATGGTGCAGGCATGGATTGTGGCATTGTGGCCTATGGTCACATCGCTGCCTATGTGGGTGGGGCCCGTCTCATGGGTCACATGGATGCAAGCCCCGTCCTGCACATTGGTTCTGTCGCCGATGGTGATGGGGGCCACATCGCCTCGTACCACGGCATTGAACCACACGGAACATTGGTCGCCCAGTAAAACATCGCCTACAATCGTGGCATTCTCGCTGAAATAGCAATCCTTGCCCCATCGTGGCGAAAGGCCTTTGTATGATTTGATCAGTGCCATATATTGGTTGTGTTGAGAGCGCATGCCTTCGGCACGCAGCCTGTATTCGTATGTTGACCCCACACGTCTGTGTGGGGTTATAGGGAACGCGTGCCTTCGGCACGTCGTTTTGAGACTATGTTTAGGTGTTTGATTTAGTTGAAATATTCAATCTCGCGGGTGACGATGTACTGCATCACGGGGGTGCCGTTGATGAGTTCGCTCTCGGTACGGCGCGTCCAGTTGCCCTGGTTGTCGTACTGGTATTGGAACACGGTGATGTACATTTCGGGCTCAGCCTCGCTATAGTCGTAGAGGGTCTGCATCACAGGCTCGTTGTTGGCGTCGTATTCGTAGCGCCACTCCTGCATCTTGTTGCCTTTGCGGTCGAAGACAATCTTTTTCTCAACATTATTGCCTTGGTAGACAAACACTTCGCGTTTGTAGATATTGTTGTCGGCATCGTTGAGCGAGCGCTGCATCAGGCGGCCCTGCGGGTCGTATTTTACCAGTGTGCGTGTCTCAATCTGTCTGTCGGCATCTTCCACCCACATCTCTTTCAGCACGTTGTTGGCATCGTAGGAATAGTAGGTGCGGCCGATGATATTCTCGTTGTTGTCGACGATTTGTTCCAAAGTGGTAAGGCCGAATCCGTCGTGTTTGAAGCGTGAGCGGAAAATGACGGTGGCTTCGGGCGTCACATACGACATGGTCTTGCGGAGACCACGCGAGTTGTAGACTGTCTCCAGACGTTCCAGGATGTCGCCTTCGGAGGTGACACCCATGAAATCAGTGCGAGCTTCGTATGTGATTTTTGTCACCTGCTTCACTTTGCCGTGCAGGCCGTCGAGGGCAACATCAGAGGTGGCCTTTTGGGCGAAGAGAGAAAGCGACAAACTCATAAATAACGAGGCAATCAGTATACGCTGTATTTTCATAACAATCTGTTTTTTATAATAATAACCGCACTGCGGGTGCTTACTTTTTCGTTGTTTCAAATTACAAAGATACAAAAAAAATGTTGCAATGGTTTCAAAAAAGCGACAATCTTTTGTTCCTTTTATCAGGCATTTAACGCATAGTGCGCCAAAAAATTGTGTGCTGTGCAAAAAAATGTTTTTATACAATGGTATGTATGTCGGGAAAAAGATGTAAATTTGCACTTTCAAATATTGGAACAATGAGCACGCAAAATATTATAATACTATGTTTTGTTTTATATACGGCCATGCTGTTTTTCGTGATGTGGCTCACATCGCGCAAAGCGGGCAACGACGCTTTCTTTCGAGGCAACCGTCGTTCGCCGTGGCCGGTGGTGGCCTACGGCATGCTGGGAGCGTCGCTTTCGGGGGTCACCTTCATGTCGGTGCCAGGAGGCGTGTATCATGGCGGCTTCACCTATATGCCGCTCGTATTTGGCTATGTGATAGGCTATTTCGTCATCGCTTTCTTGCTGTTGCCGCTCTACTACAAACTCAACCTGACCTCCATTTACAGCTATCTGGAGCAGCGCTTCGGCGGCGCGTCGGAACGGACGGGAGCCATCTTCTTCATCCTTTCGCGTCTGCTGGGTTCGGCATTGCGTATGTACTTGGTAGTCTTTGTGTTGTATAAGCTAGTGTTTCATGCCTGGGGCTTGCCGTTCTGGGTTCCGGCGGTGGTGTTCATCGCGTTGATTTTGATATACACATTCCGTGGCGGCATCAAGACGGTGGTGTGGACCGACATGCTGCAGACCACCTTCCTCTTGCTGGCAGCCTTGACGGCGGTGCTGGCCATTCTGCACAATCTGCATATGAATGCCTTCGACCTGCTCAAGGCCTCTGCCGATGACGGCTATACCACTGTGTTTGATGTGGATTTCCGTCATCCCCGATTCTTTTTGAAGCAGATCGTGTCGGGAGCTTTCATCACCATCGCCATGACCGGACTGGACCAGGATATGATGCAGAAGAACCTGACATGCAAGTCGTTGATAGATGCCCAGATGAATGTCATCACCTCCAGTTTTCTCTTCATCGTGGTCAACATCCTGTTTCTGACGCTGGGTGCCGCGTTGGTGTACTACGGGACTCATTTCCCTGGTTTTGTGATGCCTGTGAATGCTCAAGGAGTGGTGGTCGGCGACGAGATATTCCCTTCCATCGCCAACTCGCTGGGCGGTGTCACCCTCATTTGCTTTGTGCTGGGCATGGTGGCGGCAGGCTATTCCAGCGCCGATGGGACATTGACGGCTCTTACGACGACCTTCTGCTTTGATTTTCTGCACTTTGGACAAGTCGAAAAGGATGGCCGACAGGCTTTCGACGAGAAGAAGCAGACCATCATCCGCAAGGTTGTCCATGTCTCTTTCGCATTGCTCTATTTGCTGATTATCATAGCGTTCAAGCCATTTCATCGCGACTCGCTCATCAATATCCTCTTTGATGTGGCAGGCTTCACCTACGGTCCCTTGCTGGGATTGTATGCCTTTGGCCTCTTCACCAAAAGGCAGGTCCGTGACAGATGGGTGCCCGTGGTGGCGGTGCTGAGCCCCATACTGAGTTATCTCACCAAGTTGGCATTCTCCCATTATTTCAACTATCAATTTGGTTTCGAGATACTTCTGTTCAATGGACTGCTGACCTTTGTAGGCTTGCTGATTATCAGCAAAGAGTCCCAATACAAACACCCCAATACTTTAAAGCAAAAAATTAAATAATGAAGATAAAAAGTATCATATTCAATGTTTTAGTATTGTCTGTTGCGATGTGCCTTATGGCCGGATGCAGCCAATATCGGGCCTATTCGGTGAAAGAGCATCCCAACCGCAAGGTGAGCGACGGCGTGCTGTATGCCTTGCCGAAAACGCTGGTGCGCGTTGCCGTCACCGTGGAGCATCGCGACATTGCGAATGCACCGTATTATGGTTATGCCGCCGAGTGTCTGGGGCTCGATTCTTCGCAGCTGGATACCCGATACCGGGTGGTTTCCTTCGGTGTGGAGCCCGTCTGTGTGGCCGACCCCAATGCCTATTATTATGTGCAGATGAATAGCGGTGCCCTGACGGTCGACTGCCGTCACCTGTTGCTTGCCGTGGGACGCGAAGCTATTGTCCAGGACAACGCGCTGCAACACAGTGCGCCAGACAACAACGTCCCCGACAAGCCTGCTGTGCAGAACAATCTCTATGACCGTGCCGACACTTTCTATACACGTTACGACCAGCCGGGCCATCCCACGCTGGTGCTGACCAAAAAAGATGTCCGCAACGAGCGTCAGCGTGCCGTGGCTGCCGCCGAGCGCCTGGAAGAGATACAAAGCAAACAGCAACAGCTGATTAACGGTGAGTATGAAGGAACTTACAGCGTTGACGCGGTGCAATATCTGGCCGCCCAGCTGCAGAGCCAGGCCGACGAGGTGACAGCAAGCTTCTGCGGCACCGTCAATCGTGAGACCTACTATCTTTATGTGGATCCTCCCACGGGCAAACAAGAGGGCCGCGAAGACACCATTGCCTGGCTGCTGCCCGATGGAGGTCTCTGGCTGGGAGAGATGGAAGAAGCTGATTCTCAAGACAAGACGCCGATTGTTTGTCAGATCGTTAGCGAGAAGACGATGAGCAACGCCACACGTTTCGTGCGTCATCAGACAACTAAGAAGAAGAGCTCTGCGCGTTCCAAGGAACACCAGAGCCACCGTCTGCGCTACAGGGTGCCCGAACAGGCCACCGTGCGCGTATGGATTCCGGGACAGATGCTTCAATCGTGCAAACATATCCCTGTGCTTCAGATGGGTGCAGAGATGGAATTGCCCAAAAGACGCGTGGAGGCCTTGTTTGATGCCAACACGCTGGAATTGATTTACCTGAAAAGGTAATAACAAATAGGACACAATCGTATGGACTTCAGTATATTAGTATTAGGCTCAGGGGCGGCGACGCCCACCAAGACACGCCGTTGCAGCAGTCAGGTGGTGCGCATAGGGCCACGCCGCATGCTGCTGGACTGCGGCGAGGCGACGCAATGCCATCTGCGGCAGTTCCATCAGCGCATCCAAGCCATCGACACCATCTTTATCTCGCATCTGCATGGCGACCATTTCTTCGGCCTGCCGGGGTTGCTGTCGACCATGCATCTTTGTGGACGTACAGAACCTGTCAGGCTCTTTGCCCCCAAAGGTTTGCGGGAACTGCTTGACATCCTTTTCAAGGTGTCCAATACCCAGCTGCAGTACGAGCTGGAAATCAACGAGCTGGAGCTTGACAGTCCCACCATGGTGATGGAAGACAAATATTGCCGTGTCACAGCTTTCCCGCTGCGCCACACGGTGCCTGTCTACGGCTTCCTTTTCGAGGAGGTGGTCACGATGCTGAATCTGAGGAAAGAGGTCCGTACCCAATACGGTCTCACCAACGATCAATGCATCAGTATCAAAAATGGCAGCGACTTGGTGCTGGACGACGGAACCGTGGTGGCGAACAGCCTGCTGACGCTGCCTCCGAAAGCGCCGCGTCGCTATGCATACTGCTGTGACACTGCCTATTGCGAGGACATCATCCCCGTCCTTAAGGGCGCCGACCTGATGTGTATTGAGAGCACCTTCGGCAAGCAGTTCGAAACGTTGGCTGCCGAGAAATGCCATTGCACGGCAGAGCAGGCAGCCATACTGGCTCAGAAAGCCGGTGTGCAACAATTGTTGCTGACTCATTTTTCGGCGCGATACAAAGATGTGGAGCCGCTGTTGGAAGAGGCGCGCCCAATATTCCCCAATGTGCTGGCCGCCGAGGACGGCACCATCTATCAGGTGCCCTATCATGGGTGATTGTTTTTCCAATCATTGATGCACTTGTCGGCTCGCCGAGGTGTCTATATATTGTAAATGGAGAGTGGAGTGGGAGAGTGGTAATCATGAAAAAAAACAACTTAATATTATAAGAGATGAAACGTATTATTGTAGTATTGATGCTGATGGTACCCCTGATGGGTATGGCACAGGATATCGCCAAGCTGCGTGCCAAATCAGAGAACGGCGACACAAAAGCGATGATTGAGTTGGCCATGTGTTACGAATGTGGCCATGGCGTGGCAGTGGACTCTGCACAGGCATGTTCGCTTTACCAGCGCGCTGTTGAAAAGGGCGCCGCCGACGCCAAGGCGCAAATGGCTCGCTATTACTTGGATTACTCAGGCTTGACGCACGACACCGTGAAGGCTATCAAACTGTTGAGGGAGTCGGTGTCTGCCGGTTCGGCCGACGGTATGTGCCGTTTGGCATGGTGCTACGCCCAGGGTGTTGGTGTAGAGCGCGACGTTGCAAAATCCAAAGAGTTGTACAATCAGGCGCTTGCTACAGGCTCTTCAACCGCATACAACGTTGTCGGTAACAATTATTATTGGGGTAATAACGGCTACAATCATGATGTCGAGAAGGGTGCCAAACTGTTGCTCAAAGCAAAGGATGGATTGTCGGCAAGCAACAAATACGTCACATTGGCACAATACTATTATCTTCGCGGCGAATACAAAAAGATATGGCAATGGATCGACAAAGGCGTAGCGCTCGACAATTTCTCTGCTCAGGTTATACGTGCCTTTTATACCTATATAGGTGTCGGAAAAGAGGCAGATCCGAAGCAGGCTTGTGAGCAATTTGAAGCGTTGATGAAGAAATATAAAGGCGAAGGCTGGATCAACAGGATGTATGCATTGACATTGACGTCGGGTGATGAGGCCTCTTTCGACACCGCGAAAGTCTTGCAACTGGTATTGCAAGGCGGGTCGAGTTGCTACGATCTCTTGTCTTCGTCATATTATTTTGGAACTTTCACCGAAGTGGACTCAGCCATGAGACTTCACTATCTCTATAAAGGTCTCAAAGAAAAGGATGGCGACATGATTACAGAGCTAGCCTTGTGGCACTTCCAGAATGAAAACATGGACAGTACGAACTACTATCTGAATATGGCTTACGATCTCTTCTCCTCCAAGGCTGCCCAGCTGAAGGGCTCCATTGCTGAAGAAAATGAAGATATGGAACTGGCAGCCAGATGCTACGAACAGGCTGGCGACTGGGGCGACGAGAGCAATCGTGTCACCGCTGGCCGCATCTACGGAATGCTGGGGCACATGGACAAAGCCTTCGAATGTTTCAACACGGCTGCTGCCAACTATGAGCCAACTGCCTGGTATTGGTTAGGTTACTTGGAGTCGTTCCAAAACAAAAACTATCATAAGACGCTGGAAAAAGGCATCAAGCATGGATGCACAGACTGTGCTGTGGCCCTCGGCGACGAACTGCGCGACCAAGAGGAGCCCGACTACGTAAAAGCTGCCACCTACTACCGTCAGGGTGGGGATGAGGGCAATGTCCGCGAGGCCTTGCTCTATCTCCGTGGCCAAGTGGGGGAACGTAGCCCAGACGATTATCGCGCAGCATTGAACCTCCTGCTCAAAGCGGCGCACAATGGCTATGCCGACGGCATGTACAATGCTGCCTATTGCTATCAGATGGAAGTGGCTGGCGAAGAAAACCGCGACAGCATGTACTATTGGTACAAACGTCTGGCCGACCTCGACGACGGACGCGGTATGCTGGGTGTGGGCACCTGCTACGAGTCCGGCATCGGCGTTCTCGCCGACACGATGAAAGCCCTCCAATGGTACCAGCGTGCCGGCGACAACGGCGTCAGCAACGGCTATGCCTACTGCGCCGATCTCTATGTGCATGGAACCGGGGTCCCCCAAGATTATGCCAAGGCTTTCGAATACGACCAGAAGGCCGTGCTCTGCAGCGACGACAATGCCAAATCCTTGCTGCGCCTGGCCGAATGCTATATGACAGGAATAGGCACAACCATCGACACGACGGCTGCCATACCGTTGATTCGCGAATCGGCACAGAAAGGCTCATACAGGGCCAACGCCCTTTTGGGCGACGCCTTCTATTATGGCTGGCCCGGCACCCGGCAGAACACCGACTCCGCAATGCTCTACTACTATCAGGCATCGCAAGGCGACGACCCGCGTGGCGACTACATGATAGGCTGTCTGCTCCTGGACCAGGAGATGTATGGCCCCGCCATCCAGTATCTCCGCTCCGCAGCAAGCAACGGCAGTGTCGATGCCTACGAGAAGTTCGCCGAGTGTCTATTGAATGGTTACGGCCTTGACCCCGACCCCGAACGGGCTTATACCATGTTCAAGGAAGCAGCTGAAGAATACGACAATGCTGCAGCCTACACCATGCTGGGCATCATGCACTACATGGGTAAAGGATGCCAGTACGACACCGTCAAGGCTTACCAATATACGATGAAAGCTGCACAGATGGGCGACATCCGCGGAATGCGCAATGCCGCCATCTTTGTGGGCAACGGCATTGGCTGTGAGGCCGATACCGTCGAAGGCATTCATTGGTATGAGCGCGCTGCCGACAGGGGCGATGTGCGCTCCATGCTCGTGATGGCCCAATCATACGTCGATGGCGAATGGGTGGAGCAGTCGATGGAGCAGGCTGTCAAGTGGTACCAGCGTGCCGCCGACAAGGGCAACACCGAGGCCATGTGGCGCCTGGGCGTGTGCTACGAAGAGGGCGAAGGCGTCATACTCAACCATCGCAAAGCCTTCGAATACTATCAGCGTGCCGCCGAGGCCGGTTCGCCGACGGGCATGTATCTTGTCGGCCATTGCTATGAGGATGCCATCTTTGTCGAGGCCAGCATGAATGAGGCCATCAACTGGTATCTGCAGGCCGCCGACAATGGCCACATCTCCAGCTGCTATCTGATGGGCTTGAGATATGCCACCGGCGACGGAGTGAAAAAGAACAAGAAAGAGGCCCGCCGCCTGCTGACCATCGCTGCCGAAAACGGCATGGATGCCGCCGTCAAGGCACTCGAAGATTTATAGTCTGCCACAAGAAGTGCAGACCACTCTGCCAAACTGTCAGAAATATTGGTGAGAAAAAATTTTTGGCAGTTTGGCATCTTTTTTGTATGTTTGCAGATTGTATAATTGTGCCTGTATGCACTTAAAATATTGTATTCTATATTAATAAATATAATAGAACGATGACAAAGGGGCAAAATATGAGAAAATAGGCAGGCTTGCTTGTCCGTTTCTCCGCTGAAGCAAGCATTTGGCAACCCCAGGAACGAAGTGATAATAAAAAATAACTGACCCCAATATGGCGAACATATTCAAGAAACTATTTGGCGACAAGTCGCAACGAGACATCAAGGAGGTAAGACCTTTTGTAGACGCAATTCATAAAGTATATCCGACCATTGAAGCCCTGAACAACGACGAACTGCGCGCCAAGACACTGGAATTCAAAGCAAAAATACAATCCAAGATAGCCGAAGAGGAGAAAGAGCTGGCCGAACTTCGCGCCCGTATCGAGGCAGAATACGAGATGCCTGTCGACGAGAAACAGCGCATCTACAAGCGTATCGACGATCTGGAGAAAGACTCCTACGAAAAGACGCAAGAGGTCCTGAACGAGATACTTCCCGAAGCTTTCGCCGTGGTCCGCGAGACAGCACGCCGCTTCGCCGAGAACGACGAGGTGGTGGTGACGGCCACCGAGCACGACCGTGACCTCTGCGCCACGCGCGACAATGTGAACATCGACGATGCCGGCATGGCCCATTTCGCCAACGAGTGGATGGCTGGCGGCAACATGATAAAATGGGACATGGTGCACTACGATGTGCAGCTCATCGGCGGTGTGGTGCTCCACAGCGGCAAGATCGCCGAGATGGCTACAGGTGAAGGTAAGACGTTGGTGGCCACGCTGCCCGTCTACCTCAACGCACTGCCCGGCAAAGGCGTCCACGTGGTGACTGTCAACGACTATCTGGCCAAGCGTGACTCCGAATGGATGGGCATGCTCTTCGAGTTCCATGGCTTGACGGTGGACTGCATCGACAAGCACGAGCCTCATTCCGAAGCCCGTAAGAAAGCTTATCTCTGCGACATCACCTATGGTACCAACAACGAGTTCGGTTTCGACTACCTGCGCGACAATATGAGCCGCAACATCGACGATCTGGTGCAGCGTTCGCATAACTACGCCATCGTCGACGAGGTCGACTCGGTGCTCATCGACGATGCCCGTACGCCTCTTATCATCTCCGGTGCCACCGAAAAAGGTGAAGACCAGGAGTTTGACCGCTTCAAACCCGTTATCGAACGCCTCTACGGCATCCAGCGTACGCTGGTGACGCAGATCCTGGCCGAGGCCAAGCGCGAACTGAGCGCCAACATCGACCAGAAACCCGACCAGCCCGGCGCCATGGCTTTGCTGCGCGCCTATCGCGGTCTGCCCAAGAACAAGGCCCTCATCAAATTCGAGAGTGAGCAGGGTGTGAAAGCATTGCTCCAGAAGACCGAGAACTACTACATGCAGGAGCAGAACAAGTACATGCCCATCATCGACGAGGAGCTCTATTTTGTCGTCGACGAGAAGCACCACACCGTGGAGCTGACGGAGAAAGGTATGGACTATCTGGCCGACTTGGGCGAGGATCGCCGTTTCTACCAGCTGCCCGACATCGGTGCTGAGATCGCCGAGCTGGAGAAACAGCCCCTCACTCCCGAAGAGAAAGCTGCCAAGAAAGAAGAAATATACAACAACTTCGCCATCCAGAGCGAGCGTGTCCACACCGTGGACCAGCTGCTGAAGGCCTATACCTTGTTTGAGAAAGATGTCGACTACATCGTCACCGAGGATCGCCAGGTGAAGATTGTCGACGAGCAGACGGGCCGTATCATGGAAGGCCGCCGTTGGAGCGACGGACTGCACCAAGCCGTCGAGGCCAAGGAAAATGCCAAGGTGGAAGCTGCCACGCAGACCTACGCCACCATCACGTTGCAGAACTATTTCCGTATGTACAAGAAGCTGGCCGGTATGACGGGTACCGCTGAGACCGAGGCCGGTGAGTTCTGGAACATATACAAACTTGATGTCGTGGTCATTCCCACGCACCGTCCTGTCATCCGCGACGACATGAACGACGTGGTTTACAAAACCAAACGCGAGAAATTCAAGGCCGTCATCGATGAAATCGAAAGATTGCGCAACGCCGGACGTCCCGTCCTGGTGGGTACCACCTCGGTGGAGACTTCCGAGTTGATCAGCAAGATGTTGACAATGAAGGGCATCAAGCACAACGTGTTGAATGCCAAGCTGCATAAGAAAGAGGCCGACATCGTGGCAGAAGCAGGAGAAGCTGGCAAGGTCACCATCGCCACCAACATGGCTGGTCGTGGTACGGATATCAAGCTCAAGCCTGGTGTCCGCGAGGCCGGCGGTCTGGCCATCATCGGCACGGAGCGTCACGAATCGCGTCGTGTCGACCGTCAGCTGCGTGGTCGTGCCGGCCGTCAGGGCGACCCCGGATCGTCGCTGTTCTTCATCTCCCTGGAAGACGACCTGATGCGTCTGTTCGGCTCCGAGCGTATCGCCAAAGTGATGGACCGAATGGGCCTCGAAGAGGGCGAAGTTATCCAGCACTCCATGATTACCAAGCAGATAGAACGTGCCCAAAAGAAAGTGGAGGAGGACAACTTCGGACGCCGTAAGCACCTGCTGGAATACGACGACGTGATGAACAATCAGCGTACCGTCATCTACAACAAGCGCCGCAACGCACTCTATGGCGACCGCCTGTCCATCGACATTTCCAACATGTTCTACGACACCTGCGAGATGCTTTTCAACGAAGCGCGTAACAATCGCGACTTTGAGAGCTTCAAGATGGAGATGATTCGTGTCTTTGCTGTCGACGTGCCCATCACCGAGAAGGATTTCTACAACGCCAAATCGTCGGAGATTGTGGACCAGCTCTACGACTTGACCTACAACTCCTATCAGGACCGCATGAAACGTCTGGCCGAGATAGCCTATCCTTTCATCAAGAATATCCACGACAACACACACTACCTGAATGTCATTTTCCCCATCACCGACGGTGTCAAGACCATGCAGGTGGTGGTGCCTGTGCAGAAATCGTATGACAACGGAGGCCGTGAAATCCAGCTCTCCATCGAGAAAGGTATCACGCTGTCCATCATCGACGACCTGTGGAAAGAGCACCTGCGCGAACTCGACGAGTTGAAGACGTCGGTGCAGAATGCCTCCTACGAGCAGAAAGACCCCTTGGTAATCTACAAGTTCGAGTCGTTCAACCTGTTCGAAACCATGCTGTTGAACATCAACCGCCAGATTGCCTCCTTCCTCAGCCGCGCCAATTTGCCAGTGCGCAATGAGGAAGAGGTCCATGAGGCCCAGCAGCCGCGTCGACGCACCAACCTGCGCACCGGCCGTGAGGAAGTGTCCAGCAATCCCGCCGAGCAGCGCACAGCGCCGCCCGAAAAGGTACAGCCCGTCCATGTGGAGAAAAAAGTGGGTCGCAACGACCCGTGTCCCTGTGGCAGCGGTAAGAAATACAAGAACTGCCACGGCCGTAATGCGGCAGAATAAGGAATTACGATGAGTGTCGTCGACCAGATACGGGAACAACAGGATATCACGCTGGAACAACTCCAAATGATTTTGGAGACCAGCGACAAGACCCTTGTGGATAGTTTGGCGGTGGCTGCCCGCGAGGTGGCTACCGCTGTCTATGGCAACAAGATTTTTCTGCGCGGTCTGGTCGAAATATCCAGCTATTGCAAAAACGATTGCCTCTATTGCGGTCTGCGGCGCAGTAACCGCAATGCGGTGCGCTACCGCCTCACCGAGGATGAAATATATGCCTGCTGCGCCAATGGTTACCGCCTGGGTTTCAGGACTTTTGTCATGCAGGGTGGGGAAGACCCCTGGTTCAACGACGAGCGTATGTGTCGCATTGTCAGTACAATACGCAAACAGTATCCCGATTGCGCCATCACATTGTCGCTAGGAGAGCGTAGCCGCGACAGCTATCAGGCACTGTACGATGCGGGCGCCAATCGCTATCTGCTTCGCCATGAGACTGCCGATGCTGAGCATTACGGACGACTGCATCCCGCCGAGATGTCGTGGCAGCACCGGATGGAATGCCTTCGTCAGTTGAAAGACATTGGTTATCAGGTTGGTTGTGGCTTTATGGTCGGCTCGCCATATCAAACCACAGCGACTATCTATAAGGATTTGCAGTTTATACGCGAACTGCAGCCGCACATGGTCGGCATAGGACCGTTTGTTTCAACACAAGGCACGCCGATGGCTGAATTTCCCAATGGCAAAGTGGAGACGACGCTGAGATTGTTATCCATCATCCGTCTGTTAAGACCGCACGTTTTGCTGCCGGCCACAACAGCGCTCGGAACATTGCATCCAACTGGAAGAGAACAAGGAATTCTGCACGGTGCCAATGTGGTGATGCCGAATCTTTCGCCTGTAGCACACCGCAAAGATTACGCCATCTACGACCATAAAATCTGCACCGGCGAAGAAGCCGCCGAATGTGCTGCATGCACAGAGCTCCGTCTGAAACGCATCGGCTACGAAAGTGTGGTGGACCGCGGCGACTACAAAAACTAAATCCTTATATTATTATGTATCCAAGAATCGTTTTAACCCATATTAATCCTCTTGGCAGGGGCATTACTTAACATAATGGAAATACTGAAAAATTGACATCTGGATAAAATAAACGCCGAAATGGTCATCATTCCGGCGTTTATTTTGGATTGTTGATATCTGATTAGTTGCTCTTTTCCATCAGCAAGATGCGATCCTGGATGGGTTTGGCTTCGTTGTATTTGTCGAGACGAGCGTAGCAGTTGCTGAGAGCTTTCAGGCTGTTGTAGAGGCTCGAGCGGTTCTGGGCGCGATGCTCCTCATCAAGTCCGTCGAGATAAGCGATAGCGTTCTGCAGATACGGGATGGCCTGCGACAGAAGATCTTTGTACTCTTCAGTCAGCTTGTTGATGAGAGCCATGTTGTCGTCGTCGGTGTACAGGTCGGGATTGTCCAGAGCCTTGATTTTGTCAACGCCGCGGTTGTAAAGCATCAGACCCATACCCAGGTTGGCGGTCAGCTGGTTGGGCTGCAGCTGTGCCGACTCTTTGTAGAGCGATTCAGCGCCGTCATAGTCGCCAGCGGCCTCGTAGACGCTAGCTGCTGCGCAGAGTACCAGCGGTTGGGCATCCGTACCCTTGGTCATCTCGATAGCTTTCTGGGCCAAGGAGATACCCTTGGAGGGGTTGCCAGACCAGATGTATGCGTCAGCCAGGAGCAGCTGAGCATTGGGGTCGTTGGGCAGAGCCTTCGTGTAGTTGTTGGCCAGCTTCATCACATTCACAGTGTCGTTGGCATCCTTGTACACGTGGAACATCGTACGGTAGATGGCCGGCATCTTGGGAGCGAAATCCTCTTTCACTTTCGGTTTGCGCACCAGCGGACCGTAGTATTTCTTCACACCTTCGTTGTCGTTGAGCATCTGGCAGGCATAGCCGGCGATGTAGTACGACTCGTTGGCATACTCCGTGTTGCCCGAGTTGTTGAACATCTTGATGGCGTCGTCGCTGAGTTTGCGGGCCTCAGCATAGTTGCCAGCGTTGAACTCGTCGATGGAACGCCTGTAGTATTCGTTGCCCAGGTAGCCGAAAATGTTGTTGTTCTCGTTGGCATACTCATTCTTGGTGTCCAGTTCCTTGCAACGCAGTGCTGCATTGTAGGCCTTGTCGCACCAGTTGGGGTCCAGGTTTTTCCATTTTTTGTACTGCGATTGAGGATTGGTGGCAGCGTCGCCTATCTGAGTGTAAATCAGACCAGCGTAGTACCATGTCTTGGCATCGTCCTTGGTGTCAGGATGTTCGCATGCCTTGTCGATGGCAATTTTCGCTTTGTTCAGATAACCTCTCTTGAGGTCAGTCATGGCACTCTGTACGTTGACCGTCTGAGCGTTGACGGCGATTACCAGTGACAGAAATGCTACATACATTGCAATTTTTTTCATGGCTAAAAATTGTTTGTGGTTTTTATTTTATTAATTTGTCTTCTTTTTATTTATAAACTTGCACGTTTAAGAAAGATTAACTATTGGTTGTCGGTCTGCTCCTCTCCTGCCGTCTGTTCGCTTTCGGAGGTCTCCCCTACTTGGTTTTCGGCGTCGGCATCAGTGGTATTTTCTTGTTCTACAATCACTTCACCATCAACGGGCTCGGCCTCTTCCTCGGGGTCGGCATCCACTTTGGTGATGGAAGCGATGGTGTCTTTGCCGCGCAGATTGATCAGTTTCACGCCCTGCGTGGCACGACCCAGCACGCGCAGGTCGGCGATGTGCATCCTGATGGTGATGCCCGAACGGTTGATAATCATCAGGTCGTTGTCGTCATTGACGTTCATGAGAGCGATGATGCCACCGGTTTTCTCGGTGACCTTCATGGTCATGACGCCCTTGCCACCACGGTGAGTGGGACGATAGCCGAGGTTCTTCTCGGGATCGTATTTCAGCTGTGATCTTTTACCGAATCCGTTTTCGCTGACAACAAGGACATCCTCTTCGTCGTTGTTGGTGCTGAGCATGCTGATGACAGCATCGTTCTCATTCTCAAGTGAAATGCCCTTTACGCCCGAAGCGCCACGGCCCATGGGGCGGAATTCGCCCTCGTGGCAGCGAACCACCTTGCCATTCTTCGAGGCCAGGAGCAACTCGCTGTTGCCATCTGTAAGCGTAGCCGTAAGCAGCTCGTCGCCTTCGCGGATGCCCACGGCGATGATGCCGTTGGTGCGCGGACGCGAGTATGCGTCGAGCGTAGTCTTCTTGACAATACCCTGTTTGGTGCAGAGCACGATATAGTGATTGTTGAGATAATCCTCGTCCTTGAGGTTCTCCACGTTGAGGTATGCCTTCACCTTGTCGTCGGCGATGTTGATGAGATTCATGATGGCACGACCCTTGGAGTCCTTGCCGCCCTCGGGAATCTCGAAAGCGCGTTTCCAGAAGCAGCGGCCCTTCTCCGTGAAGAACAGGAGGTAGTTGTGGTTGGTGCATGTGAAGATGTGCTCCACAAAGTCCTCGTTGCGCACCGAGCTGCCTTTCGAGCCCACGCCTCCCCTACTCTGCGCCTTGTATTCCGACAGCAGGGTACGTTTGATATAACCCAGATGCGAGATGGTGATGACCACCTTGTCGTCAGGAATCATATCCTCCACACTGAAGTTGCTGGAGGCGAACTCGATACGGGTGCGGCGGTCGTCGCCATATTTGTCGCGGATGTCGGCAAACTCCTGTTTGATGACCGACATCAGCACGTCGTGGTTGCCCAGAATCTCTCTGCAGCGCTCGATGAAGCGCATTTTCTCGTCGTATTCCTCCTGCAACTTTTCGCGCTCCAAGCCTGTGAGCTGACGCAGACGCATCTCGACGATAGCTCTTGCCTGGACATCGGAGAAGCCCCAGGTGTCCATCAGTTTCTGGCGTGCCTCGTCGGCTGTCTGGGAGGCGCGGATCATGGCGATTATTTCGTCGATGATATCCAGTGCTTTCAGCAAGCCTTGCAAGATGTGGGCACGTTTCTCGGCCTCGGCCATCTCGTAACGGGTGCGACGAGTGACCACCTCTTCGCGGTGTTCCACAAAGTTGCGGATCAGGTCTTTCAGGTTCAGCAGCACGGGTCTGCCCTTCACCAGCGCGATATTGTTGACAGCGAAGGACGACTGCAGCTCGGAGAGCTGAAACAGCTTGTTGAGGATGATGTTGGGCACCACGTCGTGACGCAGATAGTACACCACGCGGATACCGTCCTTGTCCGACTCGTCCTTGATGTCGGTAATGCCCACAATCTTTCCGTCCTTTACCAGCTGTGCCTGGCGCTTGATCATCTCCGACTTGTTGACGCCATAGGGTATCTCTTTGACGACGATGATGTTGCGGCCCTTCGAGTCGGTCTCGATAGAGGCTTCGGAGCGGATGACGATGGTGCCGCGGCCGGTGGCATAAGCCTCGCGGACGCCGTCGTAGCCGTAGATGATGCCGCCGCCAGGAAAATCGGGGGCGGTGATGTGCTGCATCAGCTCGTCGACAGTGATGTCGAGGTTGTCGATGTAGGCGATGCATCCGTTGAGCACCTCACGGAGGTTATGGGTGGGCATATTGGTGGCCATACCTACTGCGATACCGTTCGAGCCGTTGACGAGCAGGTTGGGTATCTTGGTCGGCAACACGGTGGGTTCCACGCGGCTGTTGTCGTAGGTGGGCATCATGTCGACAGTGTCTTTGTCGATATCTGCCAACATCTCGTTGGTGATTTGTTTCATGCGGGCCTCGGTGTAACGCATGGCTGCTGCGCCGTCGCCGTCGATGGAGCCGAAGTTACCTTGACCGTCGACCAGCATATAGCGCATGTTCCAGGGCTGTGCCAGACGCACCATGGCGCCGTAGACCGAAGAATCGCCATGGGGATGGTACTTACCCAGCACCTCGCCGACAACAGTGGCAGACTTTTTGTAAGGAGTGTTGTAGTAGAGTCCCATATCGTTCATCGCATAGAGGATGCGGCGATGCACAGGCTTCAGTCCGTCGCGTACATCAGGCAGTGCGCGTGAGACGATAACCGACATGGCATAGTCAATATAAGCCGACTTCATTTCGGACTCAATATCGACTCTGGTGATTTTTTCGTTTTCAGATATCATCGAGTTTTATTTTATGCTTTTGGTTTATAATCTCTTATAAATAATAAGTATTCTATATATAAAAAGCAAAATTACGTTTTTTTCTCCATATAGTAAAGGCTTTTATGATTTTTTTAATATTATTTATGAACAAAGCCCTGTTGCCAAGAGTGAGGCCGGTGTCCGGCGCCCATCATCACGTCCCTGTGGTGTCCGCCATTTTGTCAGTCTCTTCAACAGCGTGTTGTTGAAAATATACTTTGGCAATGAATTTGTTACTGCAATAAATGTAATATCTTTGATATTGGTTTTTCATCTTTTGAAATAAGTATAACATAAAGAAACACAATATATTATATGGATGCCAACCTAAGCAACAATAGCAAAAAAATCATAGGAAACAGTCGCGACGAGGCTATGCGTCTTAAGAATATCAACATCGGTGTGGAGCATCTGATGCTGGGCATCATCCGTGAGCCCAAATGCAATGCGAGCATCTGCTTCGAACAATTGGGTGTCGACCTGATGGCGCTGAAATCGCGCATCGAGTCGGCCATCAGTCAGCAGGAGAGCAACATCACCTTCAACGAAGACAGCCAGATACCCATGCTCAAGCAGACCGAGAAGGTTCTGCGCCTCTCCTTCCTGGAGTCCACCATGCTGAAAGAGAAAGAGATAAAGAGCGAGCATATCGCATTGGCCATCCTGAAAGAAGGCGACAATCTGGCATCGCGACTGCTCGACCGTGAGAACGTCACCTACAACAAATATCTCAATATCGTCAAATCCATCAAGAGCGACGAGACCGACGAGCCGCTACCCAACCCCTTCACCTCCACCTTTGGCGACGACGATGAAGAGGACGACGATTTCCCCTATGCCAATCCCGAGCGCAACAAGCAGAACGACAGCACCAAGAACAGCAAGACGCCTGCCCTGGAAAGCTTCGGACGCGACCTTACCAAGGCTGCCGCCGAAGGCCGCCTCGACCCCATCGTGGGCCGCGCCAAGGAATTGGAGCGTTTGGCGCAGATTCTCAGCCGCCGCAAGAAGAACAACCCCGTGCTGATTGGCGAGCCCGGCGTAGGCAAGTCGGCCATTGCCGAAGGCCTTGCGCAGCGCATCATCGAAGGCCGTGTCCCGCGGACGCTCTACAACAAACGCGTCATCTCGCTCGACCTTGCCTCGCTGGTGGCCGGCACCAAATACCGCGGCCAGTTCGAGGAGCGCATGAAAGCCATTCTCAACGAGTTGGAACACAACCGCGACATCATCATCTTCATCGACGAGATCCACACCATCGTGGGTGCCGGCAGCGCGTCGGGCTCGCTCGACGCCTCCAACATGTTCAAGCCCGCCTTGGCCCGCGGCGAAATCCAGTGCATCGGTGCCACGACGCTCGACGAATACCGCCAGTATATCGAGAAAGACGGTGCCCTCGAGCGCCGCTTCCAGAAAGTGCTGGTCGAAGCTACCACCCCCGAGGAAACACTTGAGATACTGAACAATATACGCGACCGCTACGAAGACCACCATGCGGTGCGCTACACCGACGAAGCCCTGAAAGCCTGCATCACCATGACAGAGCGCTACGTCACCGACCGCCTGCTGCCCGACAAGGCCATCGATGTGCTCGACGAGGCTGGCGCCAAGGTGCGCATCGCCAACGTGCGTGTGCCACAGGAAATTATCGACATGGAGCAGCGTATCGCCGACGTGGTGCGTCGCAAGAAAGAGGTGCTCGCCAACAAGAGCTACAACGAGGCTGCGGCGCTGCGCGACGAAGAGCGCGACCTGACAGCCGAGCTGGAGACGATGCGCAAACGCCACGAGGAAGAGGAGCGCGACAACCGTGTCTCCGTCACCGAAAACGACGTGGCAGAAGTCATTGCCATGATGACCGGCGTCCCCGTGCAGCGTATCGCCGAGAACGAAGGCTCCCGTCTGCTGAAGATGGAAGAAGAGCTGCAGGGCACCGTGATAGGTCAGGACGACGCCATCAAGAAGATTTGCAAAGCCATCCGCCGCAACCGTGCCGGCCTGAAAGACCCCAACAAACCCATCGGCACATTCATGTTCCTGGGACCCACTGGCGTAGGCAAGACATACCTCACCAAAGTGCTGGCCAAGTACATGTTCGACAGCGAAGCCAATATGATACGCATCGACATGAGCGAATACATGGAGAAATTCGCCATCTCGCGCCTCATCGGAGCGCCTCCGGGATATGTGGGCTACGAGGAAGGCGGCCAGCTGACCGAAAAGGTGCGCCGCAAACCCTACTCCATCATACTGCTCGACGAGATAGAAAAGGCACATCCCGACGTCTTCAACGTGCTGCTGCAGGTGCTCGACGATGGCCAGCTCACCGATGGTCTGGGTCGCAAAGTCGACTTCAAGAACACCATCATCATCATGACCTCCAACATCGGCAGCCGTCAGCTGAAAGATTTCGGCACAGGTGTCGGCTTCTCCACCTCGGCGCGCGAGTCGGAAAAAAGTGCCATGGAGCGCGACGTCATCGAGAAAGCCCTCAAGCGCAATTTCTCGCCCGAATTCCTCAACCGCGTGGATGATATCATCTACTTCAACAGCCTGCAACGCGAAGATATCCATAAGATTATCGATATTGAATTGAAGCAGCTCTTTAAGCGAGTGAGCGAGATGGGTTATGGCATCAACATCGATGAGAAGGCGAAAGATTTCCTCGTCGCCAAAGGTTGGGACTCCCAGTTTGGTGCCCGTCCCCTCAAGCGTGCCATCCAGCGCTACATTGAGGACGATTTGGCCGAAGAGATTATCAAGGCAGACATTTTGACAGGCGACACCATCAACATCACCACCGAGGACGAGAAGATCGTCTTCAAGATCGAGAAAGGCGAAGCCTCCAAGCAACTGAGCGAGATCATCAACGAGACCGTCTCCGACACCGTCACTGCATAAAGCGGACCATCATGGGCAAGAAAAGAAGAAAGAAAAAGAAGCTGAGGCTCAGCCGCACCGACCGAAAAATCGCCGGCGTGTGCGGCGGCCTGGCCAGCTATCTGAACATGGACTCCACCCTGCTGCGCCTGATAATGGTGATACTGTTCCTATGTGGCACCATTGGACTGTGGGTCTACATTATCGCCTGGCTGATCATGCCAAAATAGCCAATCAGGCGAGAATAAATATTCTCAGATTTAGAAACCCATTTGTTGATAGCGACTTATTTTGTTGATTGTCAATAAATCATCTGATTCTATCGGATTCAGTATACATGATTCCACAATCAGAACAGCCATTCCACACACCCACAATTCATGTCACCGCGTCACCCTAATACAAAAATTCAATATGATTTTTTGGATTATAATCCGAAAAATTAGTATAATTTTTTGGATTATATAATTTTTTTATGTATTTTTGCAATTGAAATTAATAGAATGAAAGCATGGATTTATTACGCAGAAAACTCCAGCAAACAATTGAGAATAGGTTATTTAACGGTAAGGCCATCATCCTTATAGGTGCTCGGCAAGTGGGTAAAAGTACACTTTTTCGACAGATATTATCAGAAAAAAACGATGTTTTGACCTTAAATTGCGACGATCCGGAAGTGAGGGAATTGCTGACCAATGTGAACCGAGCAGAGTTACAGAGAATGATAGGATCTCATAAGATTGTCATGATTGACGAAGCACAACGTGTACAAGGTATAGGATTGGCCATGAAACTGATAACCGACAATATGCCAGAGGTTCAGTTGCTTATCACAGGCTCGTCGTCATTATTGTTACAGGGTTCCCTCAATGAGCCGCTTACTGGACGCAAGTTCGAGTATCACCTCTATCCGTTCTCTACTCAAGAACTTGTTGAAAACCTAGGTATACTGCGAACGAAAAGCATGCTTGATTCGCGTCTTGTCTTTGGATCATATCCCGATGTCATAAACAACATTGGTGACACTCATGAGATACTGATGAACTTGTCGGGTAGCTATATGTATCAGGATCTACTTTCTATGGAGGGTGTGAGAAAGCCCGTATTGATTGAAAAATTATTGGTGGCATTGGCATTACAGGTGGGGAGCGAAGTATCTTATAATGAATTGGCGCAAACCGTCGGCTCTGATTCCAAAACAGTTGAAAAATACATTGACTTGTTGGAAAAATGCTACATACTATTCAGACTACCCGCATTAAGTCGTAATCTGCGCTCCGAGTTGAAACATGGGAAAAAGATATACTTCTATGATAACGGGATACGCAACACCCTGATACAAAACCTCAACCCATTGTCGTTGCGCAGTGATGTGGGAGCATTGTGGGAAAATTTCATCATTAGCGAAATAATAAAGTACAATCATAATAACAGACGTTATGCCAATTACTATTTTTGGCGCACCACTACGCAACAAGAGATAGATTTTGTTGAGGAAAGAGATGGGCAGCTATACCTTTACGAAATGAAATGGAACACTAAGAAAGGCAATGCCAAAGTTCCTGCCGATTTCACAAAAGCCTACGGCGAAATGCCATTCACAGTGGTGACACCAGACAACTATTTGGATGTGCTAGCATAAAGCAATTCAACCTGATAAAGTGAACCTGTTTCTATGTAGCACCATTGGACTCTGGGTCTACATTATCGCCTGGCTGATCATGCCAAAATAGCAATCGAGTGAGGCGTTTTGACAGGCGACGCCATCAACATCACCACCGAGGAAGAGAAGATCATCTTCAAGATCGAGAAAGGCGAAGCCTCCAAGCAACTGAGCGAGATCATCAACGAGACCGTCTCCGACACCGTCACTGCATAAAGCAGACCATCATGGGCAAGAAAAATGAAAACAGAATAAAAAAAATTTAGAATAGTTTTATTGAAATATACTGTATCAGTTTGCTGAAGTATTTATTCCGATTGTCATCGTATGTGTAATAATCGCGACTAGCAGAACTAAACCATTTGAAGAGTTCTCGGTCATCCGATTCTTTAAGCATACGGTTATTTCCTTCTATAAATTTCTTGTACAAGTTGCAGTTGTGAAGGAACTTGGTTTCTGTAGCATTGTGAGGATAATGTGCAATTTCTTTTTCAAGCGCGTCAAACTGCAGAATCTCTTCTGCAGAAAGCTCGGTTAATTGACTTGCTTTATAGTGCCAACGATACAGATAGCCTTCATATCCAAGTTGACCACTATATGGCAACCTTTTGTTTTTAATTACAAAATCTTTAAAAGTATCAATCCACTCCTGAAACGATCTAGGGTATATTATGAATTTTTCGTCATATTTCTTTTTTGGCAACCCAATATAATCATCAAAAAACAAAAGCAATTCACCCATATAAACAGATTGTCTGATTATTGTCATTACGTTATCCATTGCGGAATCTGGTCGATGTTTTAATACTTCTTTTGCGAGTTCCTCAATTTGAATAGGAACTTTTGATTTGTGCATAAGTTTCATCGATATTCCACGAATACTTCCTGACAATTCTCCCCACTCTTTCAACCCCCAATATGAGGATTTTCCTATTGGAACTATTCTTGAGTCTCTTGAAAGGAATTGTGTGATTTGTGTAGGATCTGTGTAATCAAAACTACTGAGCCCTTTTTCTTGACAAATATTTTTCAGACTTTCAAATAACACATCACGATGCACTCTTTCCCCGGCTTCTCTAAGGATTTCATACAACAGGTTGCTATAGTCAATCCTATTCGCTTTAAATACAAAGCAATCACCTTCCATTTGAACATCACAAAGAATTTGTGCCAATCTAATAAGTAATTGAACTATACTCTCTTGCTCTCTTGCAGTTGGCTCGTGTTTTCTGTACCAATATATTTCATTTTCAATAAAGTAACTAATTATAGGGATGGCAATATCATCTGATTTTTTAACCTTCTGTAGCCTACATATTTCTTTAATTGCCTTACTATAATTGTATTCGTTTAATTGATAGTTGATATAAAGAAATGGTGTGGCAACTTCAGTTGAATTACATCGTGGTGACAACTCTTTCTTATCAAAATCAACCCAATATGGAACCATACCTTTCATTCGAATAATAAAACAACAAAGATTGACCGAGAAACTCGGCACTCCTGCGACAAACTCACCAATCCATTTAGCAGACGAATGTTCTTTTATATATTCAACAATATTATCTTTTTCGAACTTGGTCTTTTCGAAAGTCAAGTCGCCAAAGAACAGAAATGGCTGAAGCAAGCCGATTTCATAGAATTTCCAGTCCTCATATTGAGACAGTTGCTTTACTAGGCCACTTGTGTTTAATCTTTTATTAGCTTTATCCAATATCTGCCGAATCCGTTCTCGCGTTAGACAAAACGAATTAGCGATTTCATCCAAAGACATTGGTGTAATCGTTTCTTCGTTCCATTCGGAAATGTCTTGTAATGTGTTGTTATTGGGTGGAAATGAAGAGTTCTTAATGCCCCATGATAGTTTTAAAACCTCTCGCTCGTATTCTGTTAAAATATCAAGAGTCTTATATAGAAGAAATAGCATTGGGAAATGACCATTTTTCTCCTTGAACGAGAGTACATAGTCTTTATCTATTCTTGAAAGAAAGTAGAATTTTGAATCTATAAATTGTTTTTCAGGATCATTTACATTGCAATATTTGCTAATATCCATTTTCCAGTGGAACCCTTCTGAAAAAACAACATTTTCAATTTCCAGAAACGAAGACTTTCCTAAAGAACGAATTTTTAAAATAGCATCTCTATCAAATGTCACTAAATCACCTAATGTTATTATTCCTTCTTTTTTTAGGCAATTAATTGAGCGCACAGAAAGATTGTATTCTATTAGGGGAGTATTAATCTTACGACTAAACTCAATTTTTGTTTGCTCATTTTCAGTTATGATTATAGGTTCATCTTCTGTTTTTTCTGCCAGAAATCCCATCAAGTTCTTCAATAACGAATCAAGCTCTTCTGCTGTTTTCTTCCCAGCATTCCGTAAGTTCATAAATGAGAAATACGGCTTCGATGTTTTTTCTAAAAATGCAGAACACTCGTATAGTTTGTTTGTTCTCAATACATTTTTTGCCCGAACTGATAGTTGCTCACACAACTCGCTGTAATATTCTTGCAAGCTACTCTTCATGGTTTTCCTTTCTCCGCAACTTTCTTGTTGGGTGCTGGTCGTATTCTTTCTTCAAGTTGTAAAGCTCGGTACCAGGTGTGATGATGTCTTTGCGGTAATCTACATAACAACGCAACAGATCTCTCACCTCATCATCGGCAAAGTCAAGAATAGTATCGTCATTAAACACATTGGTATGAATCACCTCTTCGATTTTGTTCCATTCCGACTCGGACATTTTCTCCTTGCAATGATACCACAACCCTTTCCAATGTTCTGTACCACGACCGTTCTTTTCATCAAGCCATTTGAAGAAAAAGCGATAAAGGATAAAAGTTTCCGGCATTTCGAGCAATTCGAGATACTCTTTCTCCGTATGGCCAAAGGCCTCTCCAAAGAACTCAATACCTTTGCCGACTTTGCCCTTGGTACTGTTCAATATTGCTTGAATGGCTCGAATATATTTACGGTTCCAATGCTCTCCAATATAATCTCTATCGTGGCTATTCTCTCCATGCAACGGGTGGTACTTCATTGGGAAAGAATAGATGTTCACATTTAGTTCCTCGCACAAATCAACGTTGATTTTTAAGCGTCGATACAAATCTATCGGTTCGTCTTTGAAATTATATAGCAGATAGTTCGAGAAGTCTTTGATACCAGTAGAAACACTCCACCGAATAGCCTTTTCATATGCAGGACGAGTCTTTATGTCGTCAAACGCAATACGCAACGGCCGTATAGCAATTGAAGCCAGAAGGCGAGCTTTCTCCTCGGTAAACAAGCGAGCATCTACCCCTTGGTTGAAATCCACATATCGTTGCTTTAATCCTGGATGGAAATGCTTTTCATAAAAGGGTCTTATCTCCTCATATGCTGCCAACAGATTCTCTTTCTTCGAAGTAATTAGTTTCTTGATGTGGTATTTCTCAAGGATACAATAGACAGCGTACGACTCTTCTTTGTTCGTAAGACTATCGTAGAACTCGCTCATCAGCGATTGTGACTTGCGGATATAGGCCCTGTCGTTCCATCCGTCACGCAGGTTTCTGATTGCAATCTCAAGCAGATTTGGTTGTGAAAACTTTGCACCACGTTCAAAACCACATGCTCTTATTTCGTTGATGATGTCAGCAAAGCGTTCAGAAGCCAACACATTGTTGTCCATCAATAGCAAATCCTTCTGGTCGCCATAACGTTCCCGAATACCATTAACCCTATCAGTCAAAGTGATGTATGGATTGTAAACTGGTTCCAATGTCGGCACAGCACAGAAAGCACAATGACGGATACAACCTCGTGACATATACCCATAGAAAGCATTGGACATCGGATATTTGTAGTCAATCTCATCAAGAATGGAATAATCTAGAGGAAGTTCGTCGATGATTTGGGTGTCGCCTTTATCCAATTGACCGGGTTTGTTAAGTACACCTACTGACGGCTTTATTCCCGTAGCCTCAAATAGCTGTTGCGGCTGAATAGATGCCAATACTCCACCGACGTTAAGGTCTTTCTGTTTCTTGACAAGTAACTTTGCGAAGTTGATGGTTTCTAC
>JAILAA010000107.1 GCA_024681875.1 Prevotella sp. | reverse complement strand
TATTCAGGTGAGACAAAGATGTGGCTCTTAGCTCTTACACTGAACTTTCTCCCCAGAAAGAAACGAATCAGGATTTCACTCATACCCGTTTCTTTCTGAACCTTACTTGATAACCTTAATTCAACTTGTGCCATATCATTTTTCTTATTAATTGCTTGTTTATATCTCAGAAAATCCTTACCTTTGCAGGAAATTAAAGAGATCATTAACATTATGAAACGCTTAAGTCGGGTGCAAAGGTAAGAAAATTGCCGCTAATACCCAAACAATTTTTGGCGGTTTTTTGGCGGTTTATTTTTTATATAGCATTATTGATTTATATTTATACCTATATTGATCAGTTTGTTAAACTGTTGAAATTTAGAGCGTTAAGTAAATAATTATCAATTTTGGTATATTACGATATAATATAAAGTCGGCGCCTCATCCCGACCCAAGAAGATAAAAGAGCAAAAGGAAAACGCACTTTCCTTTGCTCTTCTTTTGTTTTTGTATTTTCGCTCTCTCGAGCGCAAACTTACTCCGTCTCGGCAAAAAAAAGAAAAAAAATTCTTTGTTTTGCTCCCGACTTTTCGTAACTTTGCGACAAAGTCGCGAAGTTACTGCCACTCGGAAGAAAAAACAAACAGTTTGTTTTGTTCTTCTCTCGTTTTTTCGTAACTTTGCAACGTCAAAGTGAAAACTATCTGCTATAAGATGAGAAAACTGGCCATCGCTATCGTCCTCCTGGCTGCGGTTTGGGCAGCACACGCACAGGAGCTGATGGAACTGCATCGGTATGACGCCCTTAACAGTGCCCTTGAGGGACACGTGACTCAGATACTGCAAGACCGCAGAGGCCTTATCTGGCTGTCGACATGGAACGGCCTCTACCGTTTCGACGGCTATGAGTTTATACGACTGAAGCCGCTTTCTGGCGAAGGAAGCTCAATGACTACCGACCGCATCCGCGACATCTGGCTGTCAAGGCGTGGCGATATCATCTGTCGCACCGATGACGGCTATTTCCGTTTTGACATCAATAGCTATCGTTTCTGCGACATCACCACCGAAGAAGAGGAGGCCGAGGTGGAGGATGCTTTGAACATGGGGGTGCTGCGCGGCACAAAGCTGGAGGACAAGACACTGGAATATATTGACCCGCAGGGCCTCTATTGGCAGATGTCGCACGACGTGCTCTACTGCAAGATTTTGGCTGAATCGCCCATCGTTCCCATCCCGATGGAAGAGAAGGCCATGGTGGGGGCCCTGTACAAAGACCACAGGGAACGGCTGTGGATGACGACGAAGGCCGACGCTACCGTGCGACTGCTTGACGCCGACGGCAAGCCCATAGGCTATCTGTCGCCTTCGGGCACTGTCAGCAGCAGCTATGTGTCCTTCGGGCATCCCGTCTATTCCATCTGTCATGCTCGCGACGGCCGTATCTGGCTCGGCAGCAAGCCCGACGGCCTGTTCCGTCTGACGGAGGACTCGCCGGGGCATTTCTCCATAGAGCATATTGCCGCGCTGACGTCAGGCAATGTCTATTCTATTAAAGAAGATGTGAAAGGGCGTCTCTGGCTAGGTTTGCTGGACGGCGGCGTGGCCTGCATCGAGAATCCTGCCGACGACCAGCCTCTGCTGACGACGCCCCAGGGCTATCCTACCGATGTGTGCAGACGTGTGCGCTTCATACACCTTACCAACAATGGCAATATCCTCATGGCTGCAACTACCGACGGCATCGTCGTGGCCCGTCTGGAGGACCGTGTTGCCGACATGACCTTCCGCCGGCATGCACGCGACAGCCGACGCCCCGGCAGCCTGTTTTGCAATGCCACCATGGACATTGTAGAGACGCCCACCGGTCGTCTCTTCGTTAGCACCGAGACTGACGGCATCAGCGAGATAACATCGCGCAACCTGTTGGCTGACACGCTCAGTTTCCAGCGGTACAATGTCGATAATGGAATGCTGCCCTCTGATATGATTGTCAGCATGGCATTAGGCGATGGCGAGCATTTGTTCGTGGTATGCGACCGACAGATTGTAGACCTGAACATCTATCAGAAGTCTTACGAGAACCTGGGCCACCTGTTCTTCCGCCATCCCTACCAGTTCAGCGAAGCTCGCCCCGTCAAGCTCGACAACGGCCAGTGGCTGATAGGCACTACCGAGAATGCTTTCCTGATGTCCTCCAGCATGGCACACCGCAGCGTCTACACCCCGCCTCTGCTCCTGACGGGCATCAGCATCCATAACAAAGCCAGAATGTTGGCCGTGGAAAACGTCGATACGCTGAGGCTCGCTCCTGACGAACGCAACGTTACCCTGCATTTTGCTGCGCTCGACTATTCCGACCCTACCGCTATTCAGTATCAGTTCCGCTTCGGCACGGACTCTACCGCCTGGAACGACATCGGCACAGACCACAGCGTCACCCTGCTCGACTTGGAGCCAGGCACCTATCTGCTGTCGTTGCGCTCTACAAATGCCGACGGGCTTTGGACAGACAACGTGCGCACGCTGACCATCATCGTCTCGCCTACTTTCTGGGAGACCGTTGGGGCACGCCTGCTCATTCTGCTTGCCATCCTCCTGGTGATTGTGGCTGCCATCGGTGTCATTGTCTATATCTGCCGAAAGAGGCATCAACAACGGCAGACATTGGAGGATTATCTGCAACTCTTGGATAATCAGTCGTCCTCGACGCTCGCTTTAGCCGACATACCAGACCCTTTCATGGGGCAGGTGCTTGCTTTTACAGAGAAGAATATGGCCAACAGCGAGGCGACGGTCGGCCAAATGGCTGAAGCCTGTGCCATCAGTCGCCATGCCCTGCAGCGACGGATCATGCAGCTGATGGGCGTGTCGCCTCTTGGATTCCTGCGTGCAGCACGTCTCCAACATGCCTGCAACATGCTCGTCGGTAGCAACTATACTGTTTCGGAGGTGGCCTATCGCAGCGGCTTTGCTACTCCCGAGGCCTTTAATCACAGTTTCCGCAAATCCACTGGCATGATGCCTGCGGAATACAGAGAGAAAGAGAAATCTGAAAAAAGAGAACGAGAATAGAACAATGTAAAGTTATTGGGTTGAAACAAAGGTTATTAAAAACTATGATTACTAAACAAATCAACGGCGGCAAGAGAGTGGCTCGCATATTCCTTCTCTTTTTCGCCAGTACCCTCTTGTTGTCTGCCGTCCACGCCCAGACGAGGCTGACCACCACACAGGCAAAGAATCTCTATAAGGACGATGCCGGGAAAAAACGCGTCGCGGTGCACGACCCCTCGATAGTCTACGAGCCAGTGTCGAAGGTCTACTACATCTTCGGCTCACATCGCGACTGTGCCCGATCCTCCAATCTGCGCAGTTGGAACACGTTCAGTTCGCCCTGGGCCACTGCTGTCAGCAATAATGCTGCCAACAACCAGGCTTTCACTACACCTGAAGTGACAACTGTGAAGAAGAACGGACAGGATGTCAGCCTGCCCGCCTTCAACGCCATGGAGTGGGCTGCCCGCACCGATGAGGGCTACGATATCAACGGCAATATGTGGGCACCTGACGTTATCTACAATCCTACCATGCAGAAGTGGTGCCAGTATCTGAGCATCAACGGCGATGAATGGCATTCCAGCATCATCCTGCTCACTGCAGACAAGATTACGGGCCCCTACCGTTATCAGGCTCCCGTGGTCATAGGCGGTTTCTACGATGCAGCACATTCTTACAAGGATACCGACCTGGAGCTGGTCATCGGCACACAGGCCTCGCTGCCTTCACGCTACGCCACCGGCAAGAAGTGGGGCAACCGCTATCCCAACAACATCGACCCCTGCGTGTTCTATGACGAAGAGGGCAAGCTTTGGATGGTTTACGGCTCATGGAGCGGCGGCATCTGGATGCTTGAGCTGGACAAGACGACAGGCCTGCGCGACTATGATGTCGTGTACAAGCAGGTAGGCTCGGGCGACGACATCACTACCGACCCCTATTTCGGCAAGAAGATAGCCGGCGGACACTATGTCTCAGGCGAGGCACCCTACATCGAGTACGTCAACGGATATTATTATCTCTTTGTCACCTATGGCTTCCTCGACTCAACGGGAGGCTACGTCATGCGGCTTTTCCGCTCGAAGCAGCCAGACGGACCCTACACCGATGCTGCCGGGCGTAATGCCGTTTTTACCAGCTATGTCATGAACTATGGCAAGAATGCCGACAAGCGCGGCGTGAAGGTATTAGGCGCCTACGACCACTGGGGCTTCATGTCACAGGGTGACGGAACAAAGGAAGGTGAGCTGTCGCAAGGCCACAACTCCATCATTGCAGCACCTGACGGGCGCACGTACTTGGTCTATCACACGCGTTTTAACAACGGCACCGAGTGGCATCAGGTGCGTGTGCACCAGATGTTCCAGACCAAGAACAATTGGCTTGTGGCAGCTCCCTTCGAATACAACGGTGACACGCTGACCGACGCTTCCATCGCCTCGCGCCAGCTCTTCACCGCAGAGGAAATAGCAGGAACGTATCAGCTGTTGGTCCATAAGTACGACATGGACTATGCCAATCGCGAAGTGGTGGAGCCTGTTCAAGTGAGACTGGACGCCAATGGTACCATTAGCGGTGCCTACAGTGGCACGTGGAGCTTAGAAGAAGGCACCAGCTACATCACCGTGAAGTTAAGCGGTGTTCCCTACAATGGTGTGCTCATCCAGCAGCAGATGGACTTCAAGACCATCAAGACCATCGCCTTCTCGGCGCTCTCTACCACTGGCGTCAATATCTGGGGCTACAAGATGATGCCTCAATATGCCTTGGCCTGGCAGGTGAACAACCAGACCATTCCCGTCAAGAGCTATATGGCCGTGGAAGAAGACCTCAACCTTGACGGTATGTGGCTCGGCGACCCTAACGTCAGCCTGCAGTGGTCCAGCAGTCGCCCCGACATCATCGACGAGCATGGCCACTACACCCCAAAAGGTCTGAAGAATGACACCTATGTAGACCTGACAGCACGTCTTTCCGTCACTGGCTACTATTGGGAGCAGAGTATTACGGTAAAGGCCCTGGCTGACCCTGATGCCAGTGCTGTCGGCGAGGTGCATTCCGCCTCTGACAGAAACGACGGCATATGCTATGACCTGGGTGGCCTTCGCATCGATGACAAACGGCCTCACAAGGGCGTATGCATACGGAATAAGAAAAAGATTTTCATCCATTAATCCCCATCATCCATTCATGAAAAGGATATTACTTTTCGCTGCGTCAGTATGCCTGGCACTACACATCATGGCGCAAAACACCGACAGGGCGAAACTGCTGGAGAACAGTCACAACGCTATTGTCACCACCAAAAACGGACAGCAACATTATTATCTGGTGAACAGTCAGCGTTCCTATGTCGTGCACCGTGCCGAGGGGAAGATCGTCATAGACAGCGACACATTCAACACCGCCGACATCTCTTCTATTCGCTTTCATAACATTCCCCGCTTCGCTATCGACGAAGACAGCACAACGCTGGGCAGCAACTATGCTGTGACCAGCGGACTGCTGGCCTTCCGTCGCTCGATGAACGTTGACCGGTGGAACACCATCGTACTGCCTTTCAGCCTCAACGCCGCACAGGTGCGTGACGCATTTGGCGAAGAGACCCTCGTGGCCAGTGTCATCCGCATTACTGAGGGCGAGACAACCACCGTTGAGTTTGCCACCGTGAACACCGACGACGACCAAAGCATCGTCCTTGAGGAGGAACAGCCCTATCTCATCCGGCCCACGCGCCAGCCCGACATAGCCGAAGGGTCGAACACCGCCGTAGATTATGGCAGCGGACGCGTCAGCGGCCCCGTCTATGTCATTCCCAACGTCAGCATAGAGAAAGGAAAGAAGTCTTTCACCCCCATAGCCCTCAATTCCGACAGCAGGAACAGCACCATACGCATCCGTGGCACTTATACCGCTACAACAGCCTCTTCCAGCAGATATCCCGTCTACCTGCTCAACGACGAGGGACGCTTTGAGCAGATGGAAGATGCGACTCCCGTCAAGGGGTTCCGCACATGGATGGAAATCATTAAGAATGCTGACCAACGGCCCTTGCGCTTCTACATCGACGGCATAGAGGAAGACCTTACCCTGCCATCAGCTATCAGCAGCGTCACTGCCGACAACACTACGACATCTGCTGACGTCTACGACCTTCTGGGACGCAAGACAAGCGGGCAGCCGCGTCAAGGTATCTACATTGTCGGTGGAAGAAAAGTAGTCATCAGATAAAGGAAGGAGGAAGTAGACTATGAAAAAGCTCATCAACATTTTCCTGCTCATCCTTGCCCTGACGGGTAGCCTTGACGCTGCAGCCCAGGACTCACTCTGGATACGCTACGACAACCGCTTCACCAACAACGCCATAGTCAACCTCAACGGCGTCGAATCCTTTGAAATCAGAGACAAGCAGCTGAAGGTCGGCACGCGTACTGTCAGTGTGCCGTTGGAAAAAGCCTCTGTCGTGTTCAGCAACCCTGGACGTATCCTGCTGAAGCCGAACACCTACAGCGGCACGGATTACATGAACGCCAACGCCACCAGCGGCTATAACTTTGCCCACTCGTTGGAAAGCGAGCACTTTGCCGTGTTCTGGGATGTGCGCTATGGCAATAATCCTGCCCACATACAGTATCCTGGCGACGGCAATGTGGCCAGCGCCTATAACGTGCTCGATGTGGCTGAGCGCTGTTGGGATACCTATGTCAACGACCTCGGCTTCCTCGTCCCGGGGCAGTCGACGACCGACAAATACAAGATACAGCTGTATATTCCCTATCAGAAGGAGTGGCGTGCCGACGCCTCCGGTACGGAGGGCGCTAACGGCGGCTTCACCGGCCTCGGACACTTCAATCCCTGGGCAGCCAATGCGCGTGGCGGCCATACCGTAGCCCATGAGGTAGGCCATACGTTCCAGTATCTCGTCTCTGCCGACCTCGGCACTGATGCCGCAGGGCACTACGACCGCGGATGGCGATGGGGCTGGGGCGGCGGCAACGACAACAGCTGGTGGGAGAGCTGTGCCGACTGGCAGGCCTACCAGATATTCCCCGACCGCCAGTTCACCGACGGCGAATACTTCGAAGAACATCTTAACAAACACTATCTCAACTTGTTGCATGAAGAATGGCGCTACGCCTGCTGCTTCATCCACGACTGGTGGGCCATGAAATACGGCCGGAGCTTCATCGGCCGCATGTGGCGCCAGACCGTTCCCAGCGAAGATCCCGTGCAGACGTACAAGCGTATGAACGGACTGACACAGGAACAGTTCAACGACGAGATGATGGAGGGCTATATGCGCATGGCGACATGGGACATCGACGGCGTGCGCGACCGTGCCAAACACCGCATAGGCCAGCATAAGAAATATATTGTGGCGAAAGACGCTGCCAATGCTATCTACACCACAAGCCCCACTACCTGCATCCAGAACTACGGCTACCACATCACCAATATGTCGCGACCTGCCGTCGGCACTACCGTGCAGGCTCACTTTACAGGCCTCACCGATGCCGAGGGCTACCACTATGTCTACAAGATGCGGGCTGGATGGCGCTATGCCTTCGTGGCGCTGATGAACGATAATACGCGCATTTATGGCGAAGTGAAGGCCTACAAGGAAGGCACGGCTACGCTCACCATACCCACGGATCATGGCGTCTGCAAGAACCTGTTCTTCGTGGTCATGGGCGCTCCGACAATACATTGGCCGCATCCATGGACCAGCGGCAAGGCCAGCAGCGAATGGTCGCTGAACGAGGAGCAGTGGCCCTACGAGGTGCAGTTCGAGAATACAAAGCC
>JAILAA010000086.1 GCA_024681875.1 Prevotella sp. | reverse complement strand
GCAAAGAAGTGGCAGCAAAGAAGTGGCAGCAAAGAAGTGGCAGCAAAGAAGTGGCAGCAAAGAAGTGGCAGCAAAGAAGTGGCAGCAAAGAAGTGGCAGCAAAGAAGTGGCAGCAAAGAAGTGGCAGCAAAGAACATTACTGACATTACAGACCCCACCCCTGCCCCTCCCCGTAAGGGCAGGGTTCAAGAGGGGAGTGCCTCACGGAGTTCCTGCGGCGGTCAAGGAGATAGCTGTTGTCACAATTTGTTTTTCTTGTTTTTATTTGTTTTTATTTGTTTTTTCTCAGTCCGCTTCGCGGAACAAACTGACCAAGTAAACGGCGTAACTATATCTAATTCCATCCGCACAGGTCGAAATTTTTCACGTAATCATATAGGCTAAACCATCAGGGCGGTGATAACGGTATCGCTGACGAAGAGGCCGTCGCGAGTGAGGCGCAGGGTGTGACCGTCAGGCTGACAGAGCCAGCCGCAATCCAGGTATTTCTTCGCCTGGGTTAGACAATAGTGGCGCTCCTTTGCAGAAAGAGCATCAAGGCAGATGCCATCACACGTGCGCAAGGCAGTCATCATAGTCTCGTTGTAAAACGTCACATCGTCGATGTCCTCGCCGTCAGCGGGGACTCTCCCCTCGCCTATCGCCTTCACATACTGTCCGATGGAGGCCACGTTCCACTGACGGCGACGACCATCGAAGCTATGCGCAGCGGCGCCAAGGCCTATGTAGGGCGTGTGGTTCCAGTAAGCACTGTTATGACGTGAGCGAAAACTCACCACTCCCTGCTCACCTCTCACCTCTTTCTTCGCAAAGTTCGACAGCTCATAGTGCTCAAAACCTGAAGCCTCCAAGCGATCCTTCAGCAGGTAGTACATCTGCCGCTGCAACTCCTCGTCGAGTTCCGCCACCCTACCCTGCTGCAACATCGTGTAGAGCGGTGTGCCCTCTTCGTAAGAAAGGGCATAGGCCGACAGATGCTCCACCCCGAGAGCCAAGGCAGCATCGATGTCAGCGTTCCACTCCTCCAGTGTCTCGTCGGGAAAGCCATACATCAGGTCGATGCTGACGTTGGCGATGCCGCCGTCTCTGAGCCGCTGCACGGCCTCAGCCACCTGCGCAGCACGATGGCGGCGGCGCAGGAAACGCAGGCGATGGTCGCTGAAGGTCTGCGCACCCATGCTCACACGGTTGACGGGGAGTTGCGACAAAACCGCAACAAACGGAGCAGTGACATCGTCGGGATTGCACTCGATGGTCACCTCGGCACGGGGCGACACGTCATATACATTATTAATATATAGGAAGAGCTGCTGCAGCTGTTGCCCCGTGAGCTGCGACGGTGTGCCGCCGCCCAGATACACCGTGTCTATCAGTGTCCTTCCGTTGCCGGCAGTCCCTTCTGTGCCTTTCAACATTCTTCCATGGGGCAAAAAAGGCCGCAGCTGCATCTCGCGGCAAAGAGCCTCCACGTATGCCTGCCGCTGGTCAAGGCGCGTGGTGGAGAAGAAGCCGCAGTACACACAACGGCTGGCACAAAAAGGAATATGGATATACAATCCTGCCATAAAGCACTGCAAAGGTACGACAAAGTTTTTGCTCATTCCTAAATTTGCTTAATATTTTTAAGGTTTTCTTGGCTCTTTGTCCAAAAATTAGTAATTTTGGGCCGTTTTAGCGACCTACGACGCATATTTACCTAACAACAATAATAACAACTACATGAAAGTCTATCAGACAAACGAGATTAAGAACATCGCACTCATCGGCAGTGCGGGTAGCGGCAAGACCACTCTTGCCGAGGCAATGGTCTACGAGGCCGGCATCATCAAGCGCCGTGGCACCGTGGAGGGTAAGAACACCATGAGCGACTATTTCCCTGTGGAGCAGGAGTATGGCTACTCGGTCTTCTCAACTGTTTTCCACACCGAGTGGAACAACAAGAAGCTGAACATCATCGACTGTCCGGGTTCTGACGACTTCGTCGGCGGTGCTATCACAGCCCTGAACGTCACCGACCAGGCCCTCATCCTCGTCAACGGCCAGTACGGCCCCGAGGTGGGAACGATGAACGCCTTCCGCAACACCGACAAGCTGGGCAAGCCCGTCATCTTCTTGGTGAACCAGCTGGACCGCGAGCACTGCGACTTCGACCAGATCTTGCACCAGCTGCAAGAGACCTACGGCAACAACTGCGTTCCCGTGCAGTATCCCGTGGCCACCGGCCCCGACTTCAACAGCATCATCGACGTGCTCATCATGAAGAAGCTGACATGGAAGCCCGAGGGTGGCGCTCCCACCATCGAGGACATCCCCGCCGACCAGATGGACAAGGCACAGGAGATGAAGGCTGCCCTCGTGGAGGCTGCTGCCGCCGGCGATGACGCCCTGATGGAGAAGTTCTTCGAGACCGAGGACCTCAGCGAAGACGAGATGCGCGAAGGCATCCGCAAGGGTCTTGTCACCCGCAGCATCTTCCCCGTGTTCTGCGTCTGCGCAGGCAAGGACATGGGTGTGCGCCGCCTGATGGAGTTCCTGGGCAACGTCGTGCCTTTCGTCAGCGAGATGCCGAAGGTGAAGAACGCCGCTGGACTGGAGGTTACACCCGACATCGCCGGCCCCACCTCACTCTATTTCTTCAAGACGGGCATCGAGCCTCACATTGGTGAAGTGTCTTACTTCAAGGTGATGAGCGGCACAGTGAAGAGCGGCGATGACCTCAGCAATGCCGACCGCGGCTCGAAGGAGCGCATTGGCACACTCTATGCATGTGCCGGCGCCAACCGCATACAGGTGGATCAGCTCAACGCAGGCGACATTGGCTGCACCGTGAAACTGAAGGACGTGAAGACGGGCAACACCCTGAACGGCAAGGACTGCGCCGACTGGAAGTTTGACTTCATCAAGTATCCCAACTCGAAGTTCTCGCGTGCCATCAAGGCTATCAACGAGAGTGAGACTGAGAAGATGATGGCCGCCCTGAACAAGATGCGCCAGGAGGATCCCACATGGGTCGTCGAGCAGTCGAAGGAGTTGCGCCAGATCATCGTTCACGGACAGGGTGAGTTCCACCTGCGCACGCTGAAATGGCGCATGGAGAACAACGAGAAGATTCAGATTGAATATCAGGAGCCGAAGATTCCTTATCGTGAGACCATCTCGAAGATGGCCCGCGCCGACTACCGTCACAAGAAGCAGTCGGGAGGCTCTGGTCAGTTTGGTGAGGTGCACCTCATCATCGAGCCTTACACCGAAGGCATGGAGGATCCCACCAGCTTCACCATCAACGGCCAGGAGTTCAAGATGAACATCAAGGGCAAGGAAGAGATTGACCTGGAATGGGGCGGCAAGCTCGTCTTCATCAACAGCGTCGTCGGCGGTGCCATCGACCTGCGCTTCATGCCCGCCATCCTCAAGGGTATCATGCAGCGCATGGAGCAGGGTCCGTTGACCGGCTCATACGCCCGCGACGTACGCGTCATCGTCTACGACGGCAAGATGCACCCCGTGGACTCCAACGAGCTCTCGTTCATGTTGGCAGGCCGTAACGCCTTCTCGATGGCCTTCAAAGAGGCAGGCCCGAAGGTACTGGAGCCTATCTACGACCTTGAGGTGCTCGTGCCCGGCGACTACATGGGTGACGTGATGAGCGACCTGCAAGGACGCCGCGCCATCATCATGGGTATGGACAGCGAGGCTGGCTATCAGAAGCTCAACGCCAAGATTCCTCTTAAGGAGCTGGCCAGCTACTCGATTGCCCTATCGTCACTCACCGGCGGTCGCGCATCGTTCCAGACAAAGTTCTCAAGCTACGAACTCGTGCCCAATGACATACAGCAGGCCCTGATCAAGGCTCACGAGGAGGAAATGAAGGACGAGGATTAATCCTCATATCCTCAATCATCAAGGAGTTAAAGCCAGATGCTTTAACTCCTTTTATTTTACCACGGACCTACAGCCACGGACTAACACGGACTGTTACGGACGATAGTGCGAGATAACTTCGCCACGGACATACACGGACTGTTACGGACGATAGTGCGAGATAACTTTGCCACGGACTTATGCGGACTGTTACGGACGATAGAGCGAGATAACTTTGCCACGGACTTACACGGACTGTTACGATAACTTTGCCACGGACTTACGCGGACTGTTACGGACGATAGAGCGAGATAACTTTGCCACGGTCTTACGCGGACTGTTACGATAACTTTGCCACGGACTTATACGGACTGTTACGATAACTTTGCCACGGACTTACGCGGACTGTTACGGACGATAGTGCGAGATATCTTTGCCACGGACTTACACGGACTGTTACGGACTAAATTACTTGAGTCCGAAAATGTCCGTGTAAGTCCGTGGCTATAGAAAAGGCCGTGGCTATAGAAAAGGCCGTGGCTAAAGAAAAGGCCGTGGCTAAAGAAAAGGCCGTGGCTATAGAAAAGGCCGTGGCTATAGAAAAGGCCGTGGCTATTCGAGCTCGTAGCGGCTGCCGGTCTGCTTGATGAGTTCTCGGGCGAAGCGCTGCGAATAGCCGGGACGCTTCACAGTGGCTCCAAGGCCATTGGGCGTGCGCAGGAAACGGCCATGCTCATCCTCGGGCTTCGACGTCATATCGTTGTACTTCACGATAAGATAGGTTGCCAGCTGTTTCCAACGTGCCAGCATCTGCTCGGCCTTCTCGGAAGTGTAGCCAGTGAGATAGGCCACACGAGCGTCGCGGTCGAGGCTCAGTGCCTTGTCCTCCACCTCTTTCTGCAGACGGAAATAGCTATTATCGAGTGAGTCACGTACCTGCTCCAAGCTCGGGAACATCATCGAATAGCGGGGATAGACCATGTTGCTGACCCAGTTCTGCACCCAGAAGGCGTTGTCCATCGAGAACGTCAGATCATCAGCGCCCGGCGTGTTATAGGGCTTCGGCGATACTGTAGCACAGCAGTACACAGGCGTGAAGGGCACCATGTTGCCGTCATCGTTGGCAAACCAGAAGCAACCGCCTATCTCTCTCGGCAGCCAAGAGCGCATCTGACTGACATAGACGAAGCCGGCTTGCTGGGTTGAGACAGGACGCTCGTTGAAATACTTCTTGCCGTCTACATCGAAGTACAGCGGCGTAGGCCGGTAAGGCATCTCCCAGATGCCGCCGCCCATGTCTTTGTCTTCTGCATCACTCCCAATACTGAACGGCGTACCCTCGAAATGGTCGCGCATGGCGGCCTCCACGTCGGCAACGGTGAGCAGACGGTTGGGCTTCACCCACAACGGCAACACCTCGGCATTCTTGTCGCGGCCCTCAGCCCAGGGAATATAGCGGTCCATATCGTCGGCATAGCGGTTGAAGAAGCTCCACACGCGGGCATCACAGATGCGGCGGCCGGAGAAGTCGGGGGCAGCATAAGCAGCATTGTAGCTGAAGTCCTGATCGCGCTTGCCTTCGTACCAGCCCATGATGCGGGCATAGCTGACGACGTTCTTCGACCACAGCACCGTCTCCTTGCCCTTCTCCTCTTTCTTCTCAGGCATGAAGGTGGTGATACGGCTTTGGTTGGCATGACCGCAGATCATGTCGTCGGGAATACGCATGGCCACCCACACGGTGCGTCCCAGCTGCTTGCGTGCAGCAGGTTTCAGCGTGTTTTTAATAGAGTCAGGTACAAAGGCACCCATCATCTCCATGATCCACGCCTCGTTGGGGTCGCAGATAGTAAAGGTCTCGCCTTCAGAGCAATAACCATACTTCTCTACCAGAGTAGTCATCAGGTTGATGGCCTCGCGGGCCGTCTTCGAGCGCTGCAAAGCAATGTAGATGAGTGAGCCATAGTCCAGGATGCCGGTGGTGTCAACCATCTCCTCACGTCCACCAAAGGTGGTCTCGCCGATAGTGACCTGCCACTCGTTGATATTGCCTATGACATTATAAGTCTCCTCAGCCTCGGCTATCTGACCGAGGTATTTATTACTGTCCCAGTCATAGATGTCGCGCATCGCGCCTTTAGGGTGCTTGGCAGCAGGATAGTGCGCCAGTCCTTGGAACATGCCGTAGCTGTCGGCAGAATAGGAGCAGATGACAGAGCCGTCCTTCGACGCCTTCTTGCCTACGATGAAATTTGTACATGCCATAGCGACAGTGGAGGCTACAGCAAAAAAAGTAAGAATAAACAGCCGTTTCATAGTATTGTTCTCAAAAAAGTTTCTTCATAAGTCACTGAGTCAGCGCATGACCACCTTTCTTCCACCATGCAGGTAGATGCCCTTGCGGGGTTGCAGCACCGGCTGTCCTTGGAGATTATAATAGCGGGTATCGGCGTCAGAGATTGTCACGGGAACAATGGCAGAGACGTTGCCCTTGCGGCGCAAGGCTGCCTGTCCCACTACAAGGTCTGCCCAGGAGGCATCAGCTGTGTAGAAAGTCAACACATAGCGATTCTTCTCCATGATGTCGAATGTATAGTTCTTCAGCGTGGTTCCTGAGAAGTCGTTAGCCGCTGCATTGCCAATGTTTGCAGTAGGCGTAAAGGTCTCTGCCCACACCTGCTGTCCGTTTGCCGTCTCAAGAGCTACGGTTACAGGAGAAAAATCAGGGATGTTCCAGTTGGTCACACGACACATCAGCTGATAGTTGCCAGGATAAAGCATCAGCGTAGTTTGCGTGGCTTTGTCGGCAAATCGGGCATAGCCGGCATGTGCATCACCTGTGACATTACGGGTATAGAGCCCCCACTCGAAATCATGCTGTGAGCCAGTGAAATGGAACACGCGTGGTCCGGACGAATAGCCTGAAGAAAAGCCCGTACGGCGCTCATTGCCATCATATGCCGACCAGCCATCGGGCACACAGCCTTCGGAAGTGAAAGTATTGTGAAGCAGATAATTGGATGTGGGTTCCTGTACGCTGACTGTCACCTGACTACTGCCTGTACGCCCTTCGTCATCAGTGACTACGGCCTTCAATACGTGCTCGCCTTTCGTCAGTCCCTTTACCACTGAAGTATATGGAGCCTTGTCGAAAGAGGCCAATAACTGATTACCATCATAGAAAGCAACGTTGACCACCTGACCGTCAGGGTCGCTGGCAGTAGCCCGAAGGGGGATGTCAGGCACCTCGGAAGGGCCGCCCATGGTAATGTAGCGCAGTCCGTCCTGCGGTGCAGAGATACGGACGGTGGGGTCCTTCAGCTCCAAGGAGAAACGCTTGCAAAACTTCCATATCTCATCGCCAGTCTTTACGCCATTATCGTTGGATATCCAGTGGCCCTTGCCAGCCATTTCCATAAGCACCACTTCAACGCCATTATTGCCCGGTCCCCATGTGTGGCGGGTGATGTGGGCTGCACCTCGATAGTTTTTCACCACGATATCCTTCGTGGGACAACCATTATGCTGTATCCAAGCGTTCAGTGCTCCCTGCACGCCACTGAAAGTAACCACGTCGTCGCTGGTGCCATGCGTATGGATGATGGGGATGGGACGCACGTTGGAATTAGCCGTTGTACCACCCATGGAATAGCCGCTGATGGGTGCAAAAGCAGCGATGATGTCCGGAATGCGATTCATGGCATGGTAGGTGAACATGCCACCCATGGAGAAGCCCGACAAGTAGACACGGTTTCGGTCAATCTTATACTTAGTCACCATCGCGTCAATGAGTGCCCTGACGTAGTTGATATCCCGATCACCGGAAATGTCCCAGCCCTTGTCAATACCATTTGGAAAGACGGTGACGAACTTGGCAGTGTCAGCCACACTCTCTATCTGGAGCATGTTCTTCTGGTAGGCTGCATCCTGATTCATGCCATGACATGAGATGAGCAACGGTCTGTTTTCTCCCAGATTTGCCGGCACATAGACAATGTAGTTGCGCACCGTTCCGTTTACGTTGATGGTCTCCGCCCATAGCTGATGCCAGCTGGTGGCGAGCAGGAGTAGCAATAGATAAAAATGTTTCATTGGATCAGTATACTATTTAATGACAACCTTCTTCCCGTCTATTACATAGATACCCTTCTTGCCTGTCAAGCGACCGTCAGCAGCACGTCGGGGCTGTGCAACCTTCTGTCCGCTAAGGGTATAGCAGCTATTGACAGTCGAGGATTGAGGATGAAGTGCCAGGTTATTAATATCTGTAAGATTCTCCTTGGGTGTGAGATGTGCAGTAAGTAGTTTAACAGTGCTATTCCAATCTACTTTCAAGGCGTTCAGGTGCACGAAGTCGTCAACACGCGGTTGCCCATTGGTATCAGCCATTGTGCTCAATTTGTCAAGAGGAATGACAATGGCCTGCAAGTCGGCATCCCAATAGGGATCATTCTCGTTGAACGACACCACGATCTGCTTCCACGGGCCGTGTGCCACAAGGCGGTTGGCCAAGATGCGCAAACCGCTACCTGAGCCGCGCAGTACAAGGTTTTCATAGTCGCTAAGATCGGCATAATGATTTTCTTCCACGCCCACAAATCCGGCTATGGCACCACCGCCGCCTACGTCAACGCCCAACTGCCAGCTAACACCGACAGGGACATCTAGAGGCTTGGCATCAGCACCTGAGCCATCCCACTCATGGAACATGGAAGCTGTGAGCGGCGTCCACTCATCGGGAGCCTCAAAGTCATCGATATTGATGAAGCCAAGTATGCTGCTGAGCACACGGTCAGTGCGCACGGGGAAATACTGGGTGAGCAGACGGTTGCGCTCGGTCATGTAATGGTCGTCGACAGTATATAGCTGCCCCCCAGTCTGCCATCGGTGTACGTCGCGACGGTAGTCGCCCCAGCGGGCAGCCTCGGCATAGATGGCATACTGGACGGTGTGGTAGAGGCTATCCCATACAGCCACTACCGACTGTTCGCCAAGCAGGCCGTCATCAGCCAGCACCTCCTTGGCACGGGAAAGGTAACGACGGGCAAAGTGAGGATTCTGTAGGAGATCGTTGAAGATACCAGTGGGGAAACCGCCGCGATTATTTTTGCCAAGCACATTTTCATTGGGGCTTTCTAAAATGATTTCGCTGTCCCAGCAGAGGAAACGGAAGCCCTCGCTGTCGGCACCGCGACGGCGGATGGCATACCAGTTGTGATGGTCCCAGTCGGTATTGCCTGCATATTGGTTGATGAGCATGTAGTCGATAAAGGCATCAATATCGAGTAATGTATCGAGCTGCTCGTAGGCATTATCATCAGTACCGGCAAGTGCCACGGTCTGCAACATTTCATTCCAAGCCTCAAGGTCGCCCTCACTGGCTTCGATATGGTTGCCGCCATCCTCTTCGATCTTCACCACGTCAATATCGCTTTTCTTGCCGCCTATGTGGTCCTTGCCATACTGGTCATCCACACGCTCGGCAATATTGTAGAGTCCCCAGTACATGCCGTTAAGGAAAAGATTAACATAGAGGGCGTTGACACTTGTACGTCCCATCTTTTTCTGCATGCGGCGTGCCCACACGTCACGGGTGTACTGGGCTTTTGTGCGGTTGCCCTCGGCCCAGTGCTGCCAAGCGTTACCAAAATGACAGCGCAGCACAAGCTGGTCGAACTTATTCGGTTCGTCCTCACCAAACAACGGATAGTTCAGTGCACTGGGGCCATAGTCTTTCTTGAACACCAGTCGGAAGGAGTGCTTAGGATTCTTCTCAGCTAAACGGCCATGGCCACCATGCAGGCGTAGGCCACAAGTGGTAGTGAAATCAAGCTGAGAATTTGAAGTCGATTCGTGCTCGAACAGCTCTATGCTGACCGGACGAGTCCAACCATGACCTGTGGCATCACCCACTGGCGGGCCGGTGAAAATGTAGATGCCCCCACGCTCGGAGTCGTTCTCATGGCTGAAAAGGTTATCCTTGTCGGTTACAATAGATAGCACAGGCAGTGACTGCAGACCTTCGATAATACGGGGACGCAATGTAGCGTCAGAGGTCATTTCATGATCCATCTCATAATCAGCGATAGCCGTTCCCTGAATGGTGGTATAAAGACCCCAAGTATCTGGATACCCTGTAGGCGTGTTGCTCTGTTCCAGCACATCATTGACAAAGATATATGTAGCAGTGGCAACGGGAGTGACAAGTTCTGTGTCCACAGTGGCTGCAGCACGCAGGATAGTAGTGGTACTCACGTTAAGGGGCTGCGTATAGGGTGTGCTTTGGGCAGTGGGCTCACTGCCATCGAGGGTATAGCGAATAGTCGCACCCTCTGGCAACGCAGGCTGTTCTTCATCACTGATTATCTGTAGAGTGAAGGGTTGGCTGCAGAATCCATGTGCACGGCTGAACTGCAACTGCTGGGCGGCAGCACCTATGGGGAAGAGAAGAAGAAGAAAGCGAAATAATTTCAAAGCCATGATATTTTTTTTAAGGAAAGCGGGCAAACATGCCTCGCAGCATATTTGCCCGCAATCGGTTGGTGGTATTAAGATTGATTATTTCTTGATAACCTTCTCAGTACGTACAGTGCCGTCACTCATGTATTTCTTCACAAAGACAATACCCTGACGAGCTGAATTGATGCGACGTCCGTTGAGGTCGAAGAGCTCGATGGCGCGCACCTTAGCAGGCTGTGCCACGGTAGCATCAATACCACTCTCAATCTCTTCAAGAACGTCCTGATAAGCCTTGCCATAGTCGAAGCCCATAGCAGGAGCTGTCAGCTGGAGGCGCACTTCATTGAAGAAGGTGTGCGAGCTGCCGCCGCCATTCACACCAATAGTGAGCTCTCCGTCGGTAACAACAACGTCCTGAACAATAGCGCACTGGGTCTCATTGCTTGCGAAGGGGAATGCCTGTCCGATACCCGGGATGTAAGTTTCGTTACCATTTTCATCAGTAAGCATATTGCTCTGGAATTCCTCAGCGATGGAATTCATGACGTAGGCATAGCTATCAGCGAAGTTGTTGATATCATCATTCACACGCTCGCCGAATGCGAATCTGATGGTATAGACACCTGCGGGCAGGTTAGGAATGGTCTGCTCAACGCGGTAGCTGCCACCCCATGTCTGGAACATGCAGTCCTCAGCCACGCCCTCAATGTTATAGTATGCACCCCATCCATGGGAAAGACCGGGCTTGTTGTAACCATCAGGAGTCGTCCAACCAGGAACATTCTCCTCAGTGAAGTCCGCATTGGTCAGCTGCTTGTAGATGTTGGGATTCTTCACAAATACGGTCATGTCGTAGCTAGGAATAACCTCCTCAAGAGTAGTCTCATCAATCTGAGCCTCGAACAATGTGTTATTGGCTTCCTTCAACTGGCCATACATAATCTCCTTAATCTTGAGCTGCAGCTTGTTAGCGAGAGCGTCGTCATCGGTCAGTGCATTCTTGGCGGTGACAATCAGGTTGTCATCCTCAGCAACACCCAGAGCTTTCAGGGTCTCAACACCGAGGCGCAGGCGCTCAGTCCATACGGCCACACCGGTACCCTTGCCACCATTTGCATTCTCCGGCTCGGAGAAGCCCTCAGTGAACAGCAGGCTTGTAAGGTTGGCAATATCCTTCAATTCTGCGATAGCAGCAGGCAGGATAGCGTCGTCCTTCAGCACGTCGTAGGTATAGACCAGCTGCCAGTCGTGCACTTCCTCGCCATTCTCGTCAACTGTTCCGGGCTCAGCATTGTCCACCCACTCGGAAGAAGCGTTGTACTTGGCAAGGATAGCCTTCAGCTGTGCGAAGAGCTCGGTCTTCGTGAACTTGGTAGCCTTGGCGGGATCACCCTCAGGCATCTCGTTCTGGCGCTGAACGTCAACGGCCTTCTTCACCTGAGTGTCATATTCGTCGCAGTTTGCATGGTGAGTATCCATAGCCTCTCTCAAGGCATCAAGATCAGCAGCAGCGTTGGTGAACTTAGAAGGAGCTGTGTAGGTGGCCATCTCTGCCTCGTATTTCTCGATAGCAGCCTTCAGGGCGTCGAAAGCAGGGCCATCATAGCGCTCATCAGTGTTGGCATCGCGGGTAGCCTTGGCCTTCTTCAGAGCTTCCTCCAGCATCATGGTTTCTTCCAGACCAATCTGGTTAGGAGTGTACTTCATAGTCACATTAGCCAGCAGGTTCTCCATCCATCCGGGATCGCTGGTCTCGTCACCGGCACTTTCCCATCTCAGGACATAGTTACCATCAGCCTCAGGTGTGAACCTAAGATCAACACTTGTAGAGCCTGTTACAGTGCCTGTGCCGCCATTCACATTAGGTGTGTTGTTAATCATCTGGAGCAGGACACTCTCATCAAACTCGTTCATGATGCGGAATCTGGTTTTCGAGCCACTATCCTTCCACATGGCGGTATTGAAGTGAATCTTATATTCTTTTCCAGCCTTCAACGACAGCTCATAACCTTCTGTCGTACCGAATTCCACATAGCCCTCACGGTAGTACAGGCCCTTAGTGAAGTCACCACCGCCGAAGTCAAACATACGCGGACCACTTCCATAACTGGTACCGGCAGGACGATCATCGCTGCCGAACTTAACGAAGAAGCCCTCGGGAATACTGCCAGAAGCACAGTTGGCAAAGTAAGTGTCAGGAATCAGATCCAAAGGAACATCATTCGGATCATACTCAATCTTACCAACGCTCACGACAATGGTAGTGTCGCCAAAAATTTCCTCAGCAAGAAGCTGTTCGGGATAGATTTTCGTCACATGGAGAGTATATTCGCCAGTGGGCAGGTCTCCAGTGCCCTGGCGAGTCAGAGTAATCTCCTTTGAGAATCCTTCAGCAGGTGCCACTGTCATGGCATTGCCATTGAGAGTACCCACCAATTGAGCACAGTCCACCACCTTGTCAAATACCAGCTTGAAGTCCTTGATGCTGTTAGGCAAGTTGAACGAACCGTCCTCAGGATCGGCAGTAATCAGAGTAGGAGTAACGTAGTCATAAGGATAAGCGCCATCGGCTTCCGATACTGCATAATTATACGTAGCGACATCCGAGAAATTGGGGACGTCCTCACCAATGTTGACACCAGAAGTGTACTTCAGACCAAAATTGTTAGTCAGCGTCACGAAGACCTCGTCCTTAGAATCAGCGGCCTCTGCAAGGAAGATGTAGAAGCGACCATCCTCAAGACCCTCAATAGAATAAATCTCTACGGCCTTGCCATTCACTTTCACAGTAGCGCAGCTGTTGTCGATGAACACGCGCTTAGAATCGGCAGGAATCATGTCGGCAATATTGGTATCAAAACCAAAGTCAAGAAGGATAGCATCATCGCAGAACTCTGCTGTGGTACCAACTTTATAGACCTCAAACTTGATGTTATCGAAATAGAATGTGTTGGCATTGTCACGATCGCGGTTCAGGTCGAAGGCAATGCTACCCAATTTAGCGGCCTGGTCTGCAGTGATGACGCCATCAGCCGTTATCGTTGTCCAGTCGGTACCAACATTGAACTCAGGAATAATGCCACCATCAAACCATGCACGAGGTTCACCGTGGCAGCCACTGCCTACAGTAGCGCCCAAATCAGCCTTTACGTCCATGGAGAAGCGCCACTTGATGCCCTCGGGCAGGCTCTCGTTGAACTTCACGAAGAGCTGTGTGGCCCAATCCTCTGTTGCACCTGCAAGCGTCTCAAGAGCCAAACCACGTGAACCGTTCACACCAACTCCGTCAGTAATGACAGCATCCTGAACGCCGCTAACGACGACAGCATTCTGAGCAACGGGGAACGAGCTCACGTCGTCACCCTCGAAGTCACCATTGTTGATGATGCTGGTCCAGCCGATTTGCTTGACCTTACCGGCACTGACAAGAACCATACTCTCAACAGTGACAGTAGCTCCCCAAGAATTGCTCTTGATAGCATGAAGGTGAGCATAGCCCTTGTCCTTCACCAGTTGCTTGATGTCAACAGTGTAGACATTGCCATCCTGAGTGAAATACTTGGAACACCAGCCTCCCTTTGTGTTGTCGATGAGGTGTGACTCCTCTTCTGTGGCATTCCACTGGCCTTCGTCAGCATCACGGTTGAAGAGGAAACGGGGTGAACCCTCAGTACCTTCAACCAGTGTCACCACCAGTGAAGTGTAAGCTGTCACGTCAGCAAAGTCGTTCACATTGCTGGCTCCGTAAGGCAGGTCGGTAGCCTCACCAAGCTTCCAAGCGCAACCATCTGAGCCCACCTCAATCTGGGTATTCTTGGGCTCGTCCTGGCCCCATACCTCATGCTGCCAGAAAGGAATCTCGTTCAGAGAGATTTCTTCTGCGCTTACAGTCGTTGTTCCTAACATGCACAGCATGAGGGCAACGAACAATTGGTAAGTTTTTCTCATAAATAAAGTTGTTAAAGTTAATAAATAAAAATGTTGTCCAATTTTGGTGCAAAGTTAGTATAGAAAAGCCATACAGACTTCTCTATATGGCTCTTCTCCTTTTCTATTTGTTTCAAAAGTTACAGAAAAGTGTCTTTTCCTTATATTTTTTGCCCAATCATTCCTTCTCGCTATCGGCATATTCAGACGGCGCCACGCCGAAGTGCTTGCGGAAGACGGTGGAAAAGTGTGCAAGATTGGAGAATCCTACAGTATACGCAACCTGTGTGATATTGATTTTCTGCTCTTTCAGCAACCTTGCCGCCTGCTCGAGTCGAATGTTCCTGATGAGTTCGCTGGCTGGAATGCCCGCCATCTCCTTCATCTTACGATTTAACTGAGCTCTGCTGATGCCGACCTCCTGTGTGAGCATCTCGACGTTGAAATTGCTGTCGAAGAGATTCTTGTTAATGGCCTTCATGATACGCTCCATGAGCACCGCATCATTTCCCTTTACCTCTGGCTGGTCCACCTTTTCAGCCAGCTGTTGCGCTTTGGTAAGTTCTCCCTTCAATCGCTGTCGGCCCCGTATCAGGTTATTGATGGTCAGGTGAAGCTCCTCAATGTCAAAGGGCTTGGCCAGGAAGGCGTCAGCTCCATGCTCTAATCCTTCCAGCCTGTTGGCAACATCGGCCTTCGACGTTAGCATGATCACTGGAATGTGTGAGATGCTCATGTTTGTCTTTATCATGCGTAACATAGTAAAGCCATCCATCTTGGGCATCATAACATCTGAGACGACAAGGTCATAGTCATGAGCAAGCAGTTCCTTGAGACCTTCCCTACCATCGGGCGCAGTGCTTACCTGATAATAGCTTGCCAGCTCGTTGGCAATATAGTTAGCGATCTCTTCGTCATCGTCCACGACGAGGACACGATAGTGCTGTGAGCTACGACTATTGGATGCTGCGTTCGTATTCAGGGACTCCTGTGGCATTTCTTCCTTTTCGATTTCATCGGCAGAAAGGTGACTGTTGCCTAATGGCATCGTAACGATGAACAGGGCACCCTGCTGACCGTCTGTGCGGTTACGTGCCTCTATGGTTCCGTGGTGCATGTCGACAATCATCTTGCAGAGGTTAAGGCCGATACCTGTGCCGTTGACATGCAACTGACGTGCATTCCGTCCTTGATAGAACCTGTCGAAAATATGTTTAAGGTTATCGGCGTCCAGTCCAGCTCCGTTGTCGATGACCTGTAGACGGAAGGATTGTTGGTCGTGTGTAAGTTCAACCTTGACGATTCCTGCTTCTCCGCAGTATTTGAAAGCATTAGAGAGCAGGTTGCTGACGACCTTGTCGAACTGGCTTCGGTCTATCCATGCCTCCAACTCCTCAGTATCGGGTGCATAGTCAAAATCGATATTCCGTTCCCGGGCATTGAAGTCGTACATCTTACAGATGCCGCGAATGAAAGCCACTATATCTGTACGCTGGCAGTGGAGATGCATCTGCTGTTTGTCAATCTTGCGCACATCGAGAATCTGGTTGACCAGATCGAGTATGCGCTTGGCATTCCGCTCAATGGTCTCCAGTGATGCATGCAATGTGGAAAGAGATGAGTTTTCTGTTTTCTCGTCTGATGGTTGCATTTCTTCGCTGATGCGCAATGCCTTGTGTAGTGGCGAGAGGATGAGTGTTAACGGCGAACGAATGTCATGCGTGGCATTGATGAGGAATTTCATCTTGTCCTCGTTAAGTTGCTGACGTGCCCGGCGCCGATAGGTGTAGAAAATATATGCTATCAGGGAAATAAGCAAGAGGGCATAGACGAAGTAAGCCCCTAATGAACGGTACCAAGGTGTACGAATGGTAACGATGATGACCTTCTCAGGTGTGTAGTCGCTGCCTTGCAAAGCGCGTACGACAATGCGGTAAGTGCCAGGCTGCAGATGTCCCAGTGTAAACTCGTTTTGTCCTGCAGGATTTCGTATCCACTCGCCATCATTGATGCTGTACTCGAGTGTGATATTCGAAGGTGCATCAAAATTGAACTGCGAAAAAGCCAGCGTTATAGTATGGTCGAGATAACTCAGTGTAAAATAGCTGCTCTTGCTGACGGCACGGTCAGTCACTTCGACGCCATTGATGACGGTGCCAGACTTCACATACTGGTCACCGACACGGAAAGAAGTGAGTTGCAAAGGAGCAATATCATGTTCACTGTCATTGATACTGGCAGGCACGAACACGGTCAGTCCGTCATTGTGTCCGAAGTAGATGATATCGTCGTCTGTATGCATGCCTACACCGTAGAGGTACTCCTTCTGCATCAGCCCGTTACCTGAAATATGGCCCACGAAGGTATGGCTGTCTTGCCTATACTGCCAAATACCCATGCTGGTAGAACACCACAAGTCGCCGTTGTTGGCTTGCACGATATAACTAACAGCCTTGTTCTGCAGCTGCTCACTACCAGGAAAGCGTTCTGTCTGACGTGTTTGCCGGTCATAGAGATAGAGTCCTTGCTCAGTGGCGATAGCAATGCATCCCTGCAACTGTCTCCCATCAGATAACTGGCCCGAATGTAGTTCACATACATCGAAACAGACAACTCCATTGAGCTGCTGATTCCAGCCTTGTGAACGAAAGCTGTCGACCGACGGGTCATAGCATGATACGCCAGAGGCTGTTGCCATCCAGATAAGGCCCTGATTGTCAACAGTCAGTCCCATAACCCAGTTATTACAGAGGCGTCCACGCACGGAGTCTTCCTCCTCGAAAATATTATGGTTGAGCAGCTTGCCCGTCTGCGGGTCGTAGACACAAAAACCTCGCGCAGAAGTGGAGATGTAAAGACGGCCGTCATTATCACTGGTCATGCCATTGAACATCTCGCAATCATAAGTCACCTTTAACTGAGAGTTGCCTGTCAGTGGATTGTAAGCATAGAGACCGTTGTCGGTACCTATCCAGTAGCGCTGCTGCCGGTCACGGAAAATAAATTCCACGGCATCCGGTGCTTGTGGATGGGCCACCACATGGCCTTTTTCGTTAAAGCCATAGACGCCCACATCCTGAACAGTACACCACACCATTCCCTCATCACCCTCGCAGACAGACCTGATGGTGGTACCCAGGCTGATGCCTTGATCTTCAAAGCTCCAGTTTGCAAACTGTGGAGGCCGCTGAGGAAGCATGAGCAGTCCTTTGCGCAGACAACCAATCCACAAGTTACCTTTCCGGTCAGACATAACGGTGCTGATTCTGGCCGTTGACTGATTAATGCCCTTAGCGCTGGCTTCAACTCGTTTCAGCCGCCTATCGGAAAGACTATAAAGCCCATGGCCTCGCGTACCAATATATAATATTCCGTCTCCACCAATAGTCATATCGGTAAAGATAATTTCCTTACCAGCCACAGCACTCATATCTATTGGAGCCTTGATCAGCTGATGGCCATCATAGACCATCAGTCCGTACATGCCAAGTATCATCAGCTGATTATTATACTCTATAAAGACCTGTGGGATACCTACCTGCGACTGTAAGGTACGCAACTCGCCTTGCTCCAACACCATGATTTGTTCGTCATGCCCGCTCTTCCACAATCGTCCTTTGGTGTCCTCGTACATACGACTGAAATAGCCACCTTCACCCATAGGAGTGAAACGTGTCAATTGTGAGACGGCAGATGAAGAGCTTAGCGCCACAGACGGGCGTAGGACGAAGGCGCCATAGCCTGCAGTTCCGACGAGGATAGTCCCGTCATGTAGCTGTAACATTCTAGATACGCGCGGTTTGATATCTCCAGGGAAGGGATAGTGAAGGAATGTCTCACTATCTGCATCATAGCAGTCAAGTCCCTTGTTGGTGCCTACCCACAGATGTCCGGCACTGTCACAGAGCAGTGTCGTTACTACGTTGGTCACCATCGAGGTGCTATCAGCATCATCGTGTAGATAGGTATGGAAATGATAGCCGTCGAAACGATTCAGGCCATAGTCGGTAGCAATCCAAATAGCCCCTAACTGATCCTGACAGAGACCAGAAATCAGACTGCTGGAAAAAAGATCAGACGAAAAGAATTGTCCACGCTGCGCAAAGACATGCACAGAGACCCATAAATATATAGCAACATGAAGCAGGCGTTTCATGGTAGAAGTCAATATCGTTATAGTTTTTTTATAGTATAGTCTGCGTGCAAAAGTAAGAAAAAAAAATTAACTGACAAAAAAAAAGACGAAAAAAAGGTGTGCCCACCGATATATCTCATACAGGTGGACACACAAAGCAGCTGCAAAAAAACTATACTATATTACTATAACTAACAATTACTAACCGATTCGTGCTTCACAGCAGGAAAAAATATGATGTTTATGGTAAAGGCAAGTACCAATTGGACTTGTCCATCAGCAATGAGCGGAGCGCCTCATCGACAGTTCCTTCACGCTGTGAGATGGGATTTGCCAGATAGGCGGGGTCGTCACGACGCAATGCCACACGCATCAAATCATAGAAGCGGTAACCCTCGAAGGCACCCTCTAAGGCCATCTCGTTGACTATAAGATCCTCTACGAGCGGTATCTGATAGGCCACGGTGTCTGCACGTGTTGCCAGCTGGCTTTCAGGCTGCGGCAGAACGTAGTAGGCATTACTATGTGAATCACCAGAGCCACGCGAGTGAATACCGATGGTGTTCTCACGAGTAAACTCAATCTCGTCGAAGTTGATATATTGCTTTGAGGCCGCATACTCGACGCTATCTACGTAGAGCTGAGCGTTTTCTTTGCACAATCCATACTTCAGGATGAGCATGGCCGACTGCGGATAACCAGCTCGGTTGAGAGCCTCGGCAAAACGCAAGTAGACCATCGGGCTACGATAGGTCGTAATAGAGTTTCTGGACAGTTTACTAATACTCTGAGAGACAGACGAATACTCCTCATAAGGATCCTGAGAGCCACGTGAGGTGAGACGATAGACCGAATTGAGACGCAAATCGCCTACAAGCAGCTCATCGCTCATACCCGTCTTCGGCACATAGATGGTATCGGTGGATATTTCAGTCTTGTATTCAATACAATAGACCTGACTGGCTGACAACTGGCGCATACCCCTTGAAGGCTGGAGCTGGAAGAAGTATCTGTTTTCGCGGGTAGAAGTCATGATATTGTCAAGGTCGCTGATGGTGCCATCGAAAATACGTGTTTCCATCGGAATAATGCCCAACAATTCTTCATCGCCATCGACATTGAATTGGCCCCTTGGTGAGGTATACACCGTTGGATTCTCCCAACGCACACGGTTGCCATAGTTGATTTTGACGTAGGCTTTCTTGTCGTTCAGATAATCGGAATACCATTTGGCAGCCTCTTCATAGCGACCAGCCCATAGACATAGGTCGCCTAAGAGCGCACGCGTTGGGATAAAGAATTTGTCAGAGGGTCTGGAACCGATACTTTGATAGACCGGCATATCTACGTATGCGTACGGCGTCAGGTCATTGATGAAATAATCACAGACTTCCTTAATGCCAGCCTTCGGGCCAGCCACGGCTGCGGCTGCCTCGCGCTCGGTCATCAGAGGCTCGGTCACCAAAGGCACCTCACCATAAGCCTTTACCAACTCAAGATATGTCCATGCACGGAAGCCCTTGACGGCGGCATACTCGTTGCTGAACAAGTGACGTCCACGTCGCTGCATGGCGGTATCTACATGAGCGAGGAAATAATTACAGTTGTTGATAACGGCATAGTAGTCGCTCACCTGATTGTACTTATTCTCCACGGAGAAATCGAAGGCAGCTAGACGTTTGAGGTCTGTAGTCGCCTCATCTGTGACGGTCATCAGGTCGCCACGTGTCTCGCCAAGCAGGACGGTGCGATCAGCAATGATCTGCATCTTGTTGATGATGCCCATCACACTGTATAATGAGTCAGTGGTATGATTCAGGGTGTTGTCCTTTTCATATTCCACCAGCTCAGACTCTGTCTCCAGCATGTCAGAGCAGCTACTCATTCCAATAACCAATAAACAACAACCAACAACCTTTATTGCATTGGCCATTCTCTTTATTATTGACAGCTTTTTCATTCTTTTCAATATTACTAGTTTAACGCTTATTGTTTATTGTAATTACAGGTTGATGTTCACACCCAACGAGAAGGAACGCCCAGCAGAGAGGAGGCCACGGTCAATGCCCTGAGAGAGGATGCCAGAGCCAAGGGCACAGTCGGGGTCACAGCCCAAGTAATGGGTCAGGGTAAAGAGATTCTGTGCATTGCCCCAGATGGTGATGCCCTGCAAATAGGTACTCTGAATGGGAATATTGTAACTCAGGGTCACGCTTGCGAGGCGCAGATAGCTGCCATCCTCAATCCAGCGGTCGCTGAAGCGTGAGTTGCCCATGGGGTCGGTGTAGCTGACACGCGGAATGTCCGTTTGCTGACCTTCCGTAGTCCAACGGTTACGCATAGCCGTAGTTTGATTCAAGAAGTAAGTACCACCCTCAAGCAGTGAACGCTGATAGTTGTACACGTCGTTACCCAACGAATAGTTCATCACGGCCTGCAACGAGAATTGCTTATAGGTGAGCGTGGTGAAGATGTTGCCATAGACATCGGGGTTGGGGTCACCGATAATGGTGCGGTCGGCCTCGTCAATAAGTCCAGCTTCAGACATGCCGGTTGCAGCATTGTTTTTGTCAAGATCAAGGAAGCGCATGTCGCCAGCCTCGAAATACACGCGGTCGCCATTCTGCTTCAGGATGTAGTGGCCATCGGCCTGAGCCTCACCAGTAGTGGTATAAACGCCATTGGTCTTGTAACCATAGAACACACCCACGGGCTGACCCACCTGTGTGAGGATAGTGGCGCCGTAGATGTCGGTCTCTACGCTGCGGTTGTTATTGGGCAGGGCTGTCACCTTGTTTTTATAGTGGCCGGCCGAAGCGCCAAGCTCCCATGAGAAATCCTTCAGAGCCAGTACCTTGGCTGTAAGGCTCACATCAAAGCCCATGTTTTCCAGTTTTCCGTCGTTACTCCAGTTCTCCTGCAGACCACTGGTGTATGCCAACTGGCGCAAGGAGAGAAGATTTGACGTCCAACTCTTATAGACATTCAGGTGTAGGCCCAGACGATTATTGATAAAGTTACCTGTCAGGCCTGCGGTCAGGCGGCGCGTGGTCTCCCACTGCAGGTCAGTGTTGCCAATGTTGCCAATAACCTTACCCGTAACGCCCGTTTCCCCAATCATACGCTTCGAAATGAAGTATGAGCGAGAAGCGGTATAGTCGATATCATCATTACCTGTCACATCGAAGCCCACATTCAACCGAAGGTAGTCTAGGCCTTTCACGCCTGCCAGCCACTTCTCGTTGGTAAGCACCCAGGCTCCCTCAATGCTGGGGAAGAGCCCCCATACGGTCTTGAAGAGCTTGAGACCGCTGGCATCATCACCAAAACGTGACGAAGCCTGTGCCGACAGACCGGCACTGAGGTAGTAGCTATCACCATAGTTATAGTTGCCAATGGCATACCAGGTAATCTCACGAGTCTGGTCATCAGCGCCATCGGTCTTCTTGAACTGCAACGAACTGGACATATTGGGGTTTTTGTCATTCGTTGAGTTGTAGCCAAGTTGCGAAGTGCTGTTGAAGTCATAGCTCAGATAGCGAACGCCACCCATGGCACTGATGTTATGGAAACCGTACTTGTTTTGCCACGACAGGCGGGTGTCGCTCTGAATAGTGGTCTCACGCGCAGCCATGCTCTGTGCTATGTTGTTCAGCTTGGTTTCTTCCGAAAGGCCATCGACCACGAATGTAGGTACGCCCTGAATAGGCAGGTAGTAGTTCTCATTGGTATTCACCAGTCCCAGCACGAAATGCTCACGCAGATCAAGATGGCGGTTGAACTGGAATTTTGGCGTGATGGCAAACATAATGAGGCGGTTGCCGAAAGAGTTACGGTTCTTACCATCACCGTACTTCAGGATAGAGGCGGGGTTGGCCAGACGGCCGCGTCCCTGGAACTTGCCCTCTAAATAGTCGTCGGCCTCTGCCAGATAGTGACTGATACTGCCGTGATTGTCAAAAGCGTAAGGTGAAAGGAAGGGCGACTTGGTCAGTCCGAGGAATCCTGGCGAGGTGATGACAGTACCAAGTGGACTCTCAGAAGCTCCGTCATCGCGCAGGTTACGATCCACATCACTGTAAGAGGCATCGAAGCGCACATCGAGTTTCTTGGTAATCGAGATATCGGAGTTCAGGCGCATGTTAAAGCGCGAGAAGTCGTTATCCTTCAGGGTACTGTTACCTAATGAGTAGCCCACGGAAAGGTTGTAAGAGGCCACGTCGTCACCACCCTGAACGTTGATGCCGTAGTTCTGGGAGAAAGCGTTCTCATAGACCTCGTCTTTCCAGTCTGTATTGTTATGATACTGATTGTAATAGTAATACGAGGGTTCACTGTTAAGGTAACGCATACTGCTCATAGAAGCAGGATTCATGTGTCCCGACAACAGCTCGGTGGTATAGAGGCGGTATTCCTCAGCACCCATCATCTCCGGCAGGCGGGGAACCAGTTCGTAACGCCCGTTGATGTTGACATCAATCTTCGTAGCCATCGACTTGTTACGCTTGGTCTTGATGAGGAGCACGCCGTTGGCGCCCTTGGCACCGTAGAGGGCTGTACCATTCTTCAACACCTGCACACTCTCGATATCGTTGACGTTGAGATTGGTCAGCAAATTGTTGAAATAGCCGTCGTGAAGCATCTCACGATTGTACTGCATGTCCATGATGACATCGTCAATAACAACAAGCGGCTGCACATTGGCGTTCAGCGAGTTGATACCTTCAATGAGCATCGTACTTCCCATGCCTGGGATACCGCTACGGCTGACCATGCGCATATCGGCTCCTAACTGCTGGGCAACGAGCGGGGCGATACTCACTTCGGAATTGTTGTCAAAACGGTTGGCCTCGGCACTGAGGGATGCAGATGTCGTGCGTTTGTAGGTTTCGGTGAAGGCATTGCTGTAGAGACCGGCATCCACCTTCTCCCCGCTGATGGCACGCTGCTGGATACAATAGCCATCCACACGAAGTAACAGCGAGCGTGTTTTTTCATCAACCTTCAGCTCGTACTGACCATTATCGTCAGTCATCGTCGTCATACGCTGATTGTCGTAAGCTGAAACGAAGACACCGGCCAGGGGTTTGCCTGTTGCAGCATCCACAACCTGTCCTTTCACCGTTTTCATATTGTCCTGTGCTGCCAGTGTGGCAGAAACCAGGAACATGGCAAATGATATAATATACTTTTTCATAATTATTCAGGCTTAGAGGTTCGTGGACGCAGGTAGATGCAGTCAAGCAACATCTCGCGAGAGAATCTCGATGTTTCACGTGCAGTGATGCTACACTTTATGTTCAGACTGATTTTATTGGTACTTTGCCCGTAGTTGCTGGCGGGGAAACGGAATGCCTCGGCCAGCACCACAGTGTCAACTCTCTCCGGATTGGTCTGGAACTGCGTGTTATCGCAATCAAAAGACTGCTCTTTACCATCGGCGTCAACATAGTTGATAACTGCCTTGAACTTACAGGGGCGCAGATTGGTGGCATCAGGATTGATGACTGTCTGAGGCAAGATGATGGCACAGACATCGTACTCACCCGACAACACATTATCCAACCGATAAGTCAGCTCCCAGTTAGCAGTTCCGCTGGTAGCAATAATCTGCAGGAACTTGTTCTCGGAAATACTGTCGGCAACCTGCTTGATAGTCTCATAACGACAGCTCTTTTCATCAGTGATGAGCCATGTGGTCTCGCCCTCAGTCCATAGCTGCTTGAAATAGGTCTGCTCAGGTGTAAAGGGCCACTTATCAGTCAAATACAGAACGCCATTACTGCATTGCAGCGCCTGCGCACCGTGAAGGATACCGCCTTCATTGAACGGGTTGTGGAACACATGGAACACAGGCTTACCTGCCACATAGTTATTAAACCAGTTGATGTAAGGCACCGAAATCAGCGAATCATTCACCGACTTCTGGTCGGTCATGTTGAATATAGCATCGTCAAGCAGCGCACGGTTTGTCCAATAGCGCTGCAACGAGTCTGCCTTCTGGTAGCTTTTGTCAAAAACGAAGAACTTCGACGTTTCATCCCATACCTTATTCCATACATCATTACTCGGAGCCACTACCCAGTAGGTAGAGTCCTCTGCATTAAGCAGGCCTATGGCATCAAGCATACGGTTATGCTCATGAACGACTGAGTCGATATAGACGGGAACGCCCTCGACAATACCACTTGTGACGGAGGCATCGGGGTCGAATTCGTCCCATTCATATTGGCGGAGGATTGCGCCAATATCCGATACGCCGGGATTATCACATAGGGCCTCGTACAGATTTCTTGAGTATGGCAGCGCTTGCGATGCCACATGGAACACGCCATTCATGGCACGCTGGTTGGCAGCGATGATAGGCACATTCTGAATGGTCGACTCCGTCATGCTGACCAGCTTGCCGTTGAGCAAGTGCAACGTCTGTGGAACAGGCTTCATAGAGGAAGTCATTCGCGACATGTGATTGAAGATAAATGATTTCTCAACTATGGAGTCGCCTTGTGCTGTCTCAACAAGTTTCAAAAGCGATTCCTTATCAAAGCTGCCGTTTATCGGAGCAATGACAGTAAATGCCTGACCGCTGTTGAGCAGTTGAGCGTAGCTGACCTCGGTCTTGCGGTGCATACGGAAGATACGGGTCTTTTCAAGCACTTCACAGAAGTCGGACAGTTGGGTGTTGGCCTGTAGCTGCTGCCACAATGTGGCATCGCCGCCACCTCCAATGGCCGGCTCATAATGGTCGTCCCAGTCACTGCAGGCAGTGAGTGCTGAGGCAAAGCCACAGCCTACTGCCAACAGAAGGACTATATTCTTGATATTCTTAGTCATCATAATTGCTTAATTCCAAAATTCTTATTTATCTTATATTTAGTGCTGATCCTCGCCTTCAGGGCTGCCATAGACACTCTTCGGACATAGCTCAAGGTAGTTGAAATTGCAATACTTCTCAGGATCATCGAGCACCTGACGCAGACGCAGATAGTAAGTCTTTTCTGGCTCCATATTCTCTGTGGCCAGCACGCGACGTGTAGGATGGTTGAGGCCACGCAGGGAATTGGGCTGAACTTTGCCGCCCTGATACCAGACGTCAGGCCCCTTCATGAAACCACGGTTGTGGAGGGCCTTGTCCTGCATCTTGATTTCCTCTTCCGTCTTCGCACCATCGGCACCATCGGCAACGAAGCCAATCTCAGGAGAACCAGGATAGATACGCATATCAACAGGAATTCCGCAAGGCACACTGTCGAGGTATGCTTGAATAACACCACGTTCCTCGTTGGGAGTGTAGCCGATACGTATTTCGTAGGTACCCTTCTTTGGCACGGGAGGCAGTTTGAAAGTAACGTCGAAACGCTTGGTAATCACCACCACATGCCCTAAGAAGGAAGCCCACCAGATATCATTGCCGGTAACGCCAACGAAACTCTCTTCACTCATATCCCAGCCCTTTATGTATCCGCGCTTGAATCCACGGATGGTATTGCCTTCCGGATCCTTGTGATTTCGGCCGTCGCAGTTCATGAAGTCTGGACTCAATGTAGCTGGATCGAAGCGCATGCGACAGTTGAAAATCACATCACGGGTATGGGTATTGAAAGTCAGGATATCATCAATGTAGTGATAGTATCCGTTCAAGGCATTTGGGTCTGTTCCGCCAGCCTCTGACGGTGCCAGCACCTTCACGCCACGGCTATCTGCGTCAAACAGTATTTTGGGGTAGCTACTCTTACTGCGACGGTTGATAAAGATACCTTCTCCCGATGCTGAAGCACTGGAAAGGCGTACCAGCGTGCCAGGACACATCGTTTCATAGAAGTCCTCGGGGTCGGCCAACTCAGTCTTCCAGCACTCCTTGGTCAGCTCTGAACCCACCAGCTGGTTATAACCGGCGATACGGTCCATAAGATGGTAACTGACAAAGCGGTTCAATGGATTCTTGCGGTTGGTGAAGTCATCGTCGTACAAGCCTGCATCCTCAGGATAGGTGGCATCATAAATATTCTTGGCGTATGCCTTCAAGTCTTCAATGGTGTAGATATTATATCTGTGATACACAGAATCCGGCTCGACGAAGGCAGTATACTTGTAATAACGTGTACCCACCCACAGACACAGCATACGCGGATTGCCGTTGTTGAGGCAACGCTCTTGTGTACCGAGATAGACAGAATCGGTGCCGATGCTGTAATCATAGTCCATGTAGCTATGGAGCGAGTCATCCATGTGCGTCAGGCGCAATGCCTCGCAGAAGAGTGAAATGGTAGAGTCCTCTGCCATTTTCTCGGGCAGGAAATCATTGCTGGCGGAAATGACGTGGTCGATGGTGTGGACTACGCCATTGGTCACTGAGTCGTTATACTCCAGCATGCGCGAGTTCTTATTCACATAATAGATAAGACGGTTGTCGTTGACCACATCGGAATCGCTTGACCATCCGATGTATGCATCCAGCATGTTCGTACCAATGTCACCCTCAGGTATGTCTGAGGTGAAGACGGCTCCCTTGCGCATGATATGAGTGCGGGCAATAGAGTCGCACACGCCCTGCGGGATGTCCTGTACCGATGCATACCCGTTGATCTTCATGAAGTCTTCCATGGCACCGTTTGTTGGTGCAAAGAGCGTGTAGCGTCCATAAGTAGTCATCAAGGAGAAATAGGGTGTGCGCTTCAGCAAGGACGTGAAGTCACTGTAACGGTCAGGATGAGCCTCCAAGAAAGCGCCTGCCGTCATCTTCTTGGCAGTATACATGGTCTCAGGCACGTCGTCATTGTCCACGCATGAAAGGAAGAACGGCATGGCCATCAATGCGAAGACCGACAGCATCTTGGCTCTGTCACCCATCTGACGTATGATTGTTGTTATCTTTTTCATCTCTGTCAATCGTTATGTTTGTCTATAGAAAATGGTTAGCGTTCGTATTCAGAGTCCTCGCCATTGGTGAAAGCCGGGTTCTGTACCAGCAGCGGATTCACCTTCATCTCACTCTTGGCGTATGGGAAATAGATGATGTTGGGGTCTGCCATTCGAATGGCGATGGCATTGGCATTCTGTTCATACTTACTCTTTACGGCAGCTACAAGGTAAGTCGTATTGCCATCACGACGCGAGCGACGAACCAGGTCATACCAACGCTTTCCCTCAAACATGAATTCACGGCGGCGCTCTTCGAGTACCAGATTTGCCATCGTGTTCTTCGAGACAATGTAATCTTCCTTCTTCAGCGTCTGCGTCAGGTTGTTGGCACGTTTATTGACAATGTTCACCATGTCGAAGGCGGCATCCAGATCGCCCTCCTGATTACGTTCCACAAGCGCCTCTGCCTTAATCAACAGCATATCGGTGAGACGATAGAAGATCCAATGCGCCGCGTTGTTACCGCGATAGTCTGTATTGAGACGCAGGCTGGCCTCACTGGTAACAGCCTTGGTCTGATAGCTTACCGAGCGATTAACATACTTGCCGATGTTCAGCGAAGAGCCATCCACTCTGAAACATTCATAAAAGCGACCATCGGAAGACTTGAAGAGAGGCACCTTGTTCTGAATGACATCAAGCACACTCGTGCCAAATGTCAGGGCATTAGCCCTCAGGCGTCCGTTGGTCGTGTTTCTGTTACCATAGTAGTCGCTCACCCACTTGTTCTCCTGACTCTGATTGGAGGAGTAATACAGCTCGAAGAGACTCTCGAAGGAGTTTCCTTCACCGAAGATGGCATTATAGGCTTTGCCACCGGTATCGCCGCTGCCATCGGGACATTCAAGGATCATCGGTACATCATCAATCAGACTGATCTCCATGATGTCGCCTACGCGTTCCTTCAGTTCCTCATACTGCTGACGCTTGTAGTCGATGACCATGTCAGCATATTTGATGGCATGGTCCCAGTCTTGCTTCCACAGATAGAGGTCGGCAAGCAGCGCCCACACAGCCACACGGGTGATGCGGCTGGAATTAGCTTCAGGAAACGAATAGTTGCGACCATTGACACGATCCACTTCGAAACGCCTGACAGCGTCATCCTTCACGCTCTCCAGATCGTAGATCAACGAGTCGAGAACGTCATCAAACTTCGTAGCCGGCAGGATGTACGTCTGTGTATCGTCAATACTCGGCTGACGGGTATAAGGCACATCGCGGAACGTACGAATCAGATAGAAATACGCCAATGCACGCAGGGCGGATACCTCTGCCACATCGGCCTTCATCTCCGCCTCGCTATAGTTGGGGTCAACGTCATGTATCCTGGGGGCATAATGGCAAACGATATTACACCTATTGATACACTCATACAACTTCGCCCAATTGCAATAGGGGTTTGAAGGGAGAATATTCTCCTTCAATACTTCACTGACATCGTTGGGTACGTTGGAGCCTGCCAGCATGTTGTCAGAACGAAGCTCTCCCCAGAGGCCGATACGAGTGATGGCATCGGTACTAGTCAACGACTCATAGCAGCTGTTGCGCACACTGGTCACATCGGCCTTCTCCGTCCAGAAGTTCTCCAGCACCACATCGTTCAGAGGCTTGATATCGAGAAAGTCGTCGCAGCTCGTGAACAGTGAACAGTGAATAGTGAACAATGCAGCGCCCGCCATCCATTTTGCTGATTTGTTTATCTTGGTAATCATAACTATTATCTATTATCTGTAAACTACAAATTAGAACTGAATGGTCACGCCGCCAGTGAAGGACTTGGCACGCGGGGTCTGGGCATTATCTGTAGCAATGCCCCACGAGCCGTAGCCCACCTCGGGGTCAGCACCAGAATACTTGGTCAGACAGAAAAGGTTGTTAGCCGAGACATAAAAGCTAAGCTGTGAGAGTCCCCACTTCTTGATAAGCTTCTGGTCTAACGAATAGCTAATCTGTGAATAGTTCAGACGGATGAACGAGCCATCCTCCACAAAGCGGTCGGAACCGAGGTAGTTATAGCCAGCCTGACGCAGGGCACGGGGAATCTCGGTGATGTCGCCCTCCACACGCCAGCGCCAGTTCACGGCACGACTCTGGTTGTTGTTGTCATACATCTTCTCTGCATTCATGCGTGCAGCATTGATAATCTTGTTGCCGTAGCGGAAGTTGAACTGGTTGTTCCATGACAAACGTCCGAAATGCAACTTGAAACCGAAACCGCCAGTGAACTTAGGCAGCGAGGAGCCCAGATAGACAATATCCAGCTCATCAATCTGACCATCGTGGTTGATGTCATCATAAATAGCGTCGCCGCCACGGAACACCTTCGACTCGTCTTTCGCGCCAGCATAGCAGAACATCATCGGTGTGGTCATGCCATTCTCGTCGACAATGACATTGCCATTGGCGTCACGGGCCACTGGGGCATTGGGACCGCTCACGCCCTTCACCTCTTCAGGAGAGTAGTCACTGTACTGGTAGACGCCCTTGTAGCGGAAACCGTAGATGGAGCCCATGGCGGTATTCAGTTCCACACGGGTCAGGTATGAGCCGTTCTGACGATTGAACTCGCTGTTGAGCGATGCCAAACAGGTCTCATCCATCGCGGTAATCTCGTTCTTGTTGTTGGCGAAGGTGATGTTGAAGTCGGCACTGAACTTACCGGCCTTGATAATGCTGTTGCCATTGAGGTTGAACTCCCAGCCAATGTTCTTCATGTCGCCCACGTTCTGATAGGCCAGCGTGCTGTAGCCGCTCGAGGTGGGAATACCTCTGTTAGCCATCAGCAGGTCGGAGGTGTACTGCCAGTACAACTCCACATTACCGGTGATACGATCGTTAAAGAAGCCGAAATCGGTACCGAGGTTATAGGTTTTCTTTTGCTCCCACTTCAGATTCTTCATCTGGATATTGGCTGGAGCCGTACTACCAGAATTCATATAGCCGCTACCATTGTTATACCGACTATAGAACAGACCCTCGCTACCTGGCTGACTACCTACGATGCCCCAACCCGGACGGAGAGAGAGCATGGAGACGAAAGGCAATGCATTCTGGAACCAAGGCTCTCTGCTGACGTTCCAGCGGAGCGACAAGGCGGGGAAGTTACCCCAGCGCTGATCCTCGCCAAACTTCGTCGAACCGTCGCGGCGTACCGAGAAGTCGAGCATGTAGCGTGCCTTGTAAGCGTAGTGGGTAGAATAAGTAAAATAGATGCTACGCCACTGTCCGCTGCCAGTACCAATATTACTGATAATGCCTTCGGTGGCCGTGCTCTGGATGCTGCCGCTGGGCACTCCATAGAGTGACGTCGACTGCGATGACGATGTACCGTTGGTGAGTTGCCCCCTGAGCATCATCGACAGCGAGTGGTCTTTGTTCTTAAAATGCGGGATAAAGGTCAGCGTATGGGTCGTCGTAACACCTAAGCTCTTGTTAGAGTTTGCCGACACCTTGTTGCTTTCGGAATCGCTCCAGCCCTTAGTGTTCAACGACTGTGGCATGTACTGGTCTTCATACCTATTGAAGATATTGAAAACCACTTTACCCTCGTAGTCCAAGCGATGGTGCTCATCGTCAAGGCCCAGCAGGCGGTAGTTCAGCTTGAATTCCGGGGTGATATTGTAGCTGGTCTCCTTGTTCTTGGCCAGATAAGCCAGTGCAATGGGATTCTTTTGGCCCGTACGCTGATCGTCTAGTTCAGGCGACACGGTGGTCAGTATCGAATAGTAGTCCTGCAAGTCTCTGCCTGTGACAGGATCCTGCTCATAGATAGAGAGGTTCGGCATACGCTTGTAGGCGATGGAGAGCAGGTCGCCGTTGTTCTTGTTATTCTTGGTATATGTAAGAGAGATGTTCGTCTCAATCTTGATACGGTCACTGACGAAATAGTCGAGGTTCACACGAGAAGTGAAACGGTCGAGCATCTGCTCAATGATGGAGCCTGTCTCATGGTCGTAGCCGGCACCCACACGGAAGTGGGCCTTCTCACCGCCACCCGAGAGAGCTACGTAGTGGTTCTGTCGCCAGCCCACCTTCTTCACTTCCTTCAGCCAGTCGGTGTTGTTGTTGTACATCTCGTATTCCGGGAACGAGGGGTCATAGTTCAACTCTACGATGTTACTGGCGGCATCACTCATCTGCGGGTTGAAGTATTCCTCCTTAAGCAGCATGGTGTACTCGTCGCCGTTGAGCATCTTATAGCCCTCGGGCTGATAGGTGCCGGTAAGACGGAAGCTGTAGTTGACGCGCGTCTTGCCGCGTGCACCGCGCTTGGTCTTGATCTCGATGACACCGTTGGAGCCCTGCGAACCCCAGATGGCCGTAGCGGCAGCATCCTTCAGCACGGAGATGCTCTCAATGTCCTCAGGGTTTACGTTCAGTAGCTCGGCAAACTTCTCCTCATTGGCGGATTCCAAGTTAATGTCGTTGGTATTGGTCTCCCACACATTGCCGTCGACCACAATCAGAGGCTCTTTGTTGCCAAGGATACTCGAGACACCGCGCAGGCGCATCGACGAACCCTTGCCCAGGTCACCGCCGGCCACGATGTCAAGACCTGCGATACGGCCCTGCAGGGCTTCGTCGACGGTCGTCAGGGCCAGGCCCTCGAACTCGCTCATGTCAATGCTCTGGCGCGAGGTAGAGATCTCATCCATGGGGATGGCCAAGCCGGAGCCCTGCGCACGCTTCTTGGACATGACGGTCACCGTGCCAATCTGCGTAGCGCTCTTCATCGTCACATTGTACTTGGTCTTGTTAAAGGGCAGCACCACGTCCTTACATCCCACGTAGGTGATGCGCAGCTTGTTCTTGGGATTCTTCAGCTTGAACGAGAAGTTGCCGCTCAGGTCGGTCACGGCCGAGGCAACGATACGGTTGGCGGCATCCAGCTCCACGACGTTTGCGCCTATCACAGGTCCGTACTCATCGGTGACGGTACCGCTGATGATGTCGCCTGCGTTCTGTGCCAAGCTGACAGACAGATGACTGATGATAAATGCCAAACTTACCAAAAGTCGCTTGCTTATCTTACTCATCATAATTATCATTTCAAGTTACTCATTACTATATAGGAGCGGTTTGTCAATCTGGTGGATGACAGCCGACGAGGTGGTTTGGATCTCGCTGGCACTATTTGCCGATGCCGTGTTATACTGATACTCTCGGGCCATCAGATTGTAAAGGCCAGAAGAGGTCAGCACCCTGGCAAGGCGACTGTTGTATTCAGCACTGCCGCGCATCGAGGGATTGGCCACCAACCATTCTTCGGTAGCATTGTCGCAGATGGTCAGTTCATTACCGTCAAGCTTGGTTTGCACCTGATAGAATCGCTGTGTCTTAGCGTCGATGAGCGCAGTCTCGTGCACTTCGTTGTCACTGCCACCGCCAATCACCAACGAGTTGTCCTGGATATGGTACTTCAGGAAGTTGACAATCTTCAGCGAATCGGCTGTGGCACGGGCATCATCACCGGCCAAGTGGCTGTTCTCAACCTGCTCCCAAGTAGGCAGCTTGCCCTTGTCGAGCAGTTCCTGAATGCTCTCGTTGGTGGGAATATAAACAGTATAGTGATAAGTGTTGAAGGGAGAGAGGTTGTCGGTTGGAGAGGAATAAAGCTTGTCGTGGATACGCTCTAACAGGCCGCTGCCCTCCAGCAAGTCACGGAACACAGCAAACTCCTCATGTTCCTTCAGCACGTCGAAAACACTCTTGCGGGTGGTCATGATAGGTTCTGAGCTGAGGACATAGACCTTTCCGTTACCATCGACCGTTTGGTCGTAGACCTTGGCAATGCCAAGAGGCGCATCATTGTCAATCTGATAGCTTCCCTCTACGCTAATAGAGCCATTATCGAAGTTGACACGCAGGAAAGTACCGCCTTTTGTCTGGTAGTATTCCTGACCGTCTTCCACGTCACCAATGACGATATGGGTGTCGAGGATGTCCTGCAGACGGTCCTTGATCTCGAAGAAACTTGCCTCGCGAATTGAATCGCCAATCTCACCTGTCTCGGGGTCATAATTCCAGATGTCGGCCCAAACGCGCTTGTCTTCCTGATTATCCGGCTTCTTCTCCTTTGTTGGATCCCAATGGAAACGGAACAGCTGTGTCTTGCCCTTACCGTATGAGCAGGGGTCAATATACTGCAACATGGCACCGTTGTCAGGAAGGAAGAGGCTATAGCGAGCATTGAGAGAGTTCAGATAGACGTTATAACGGCACTTCTCAGCAGCCCAGTAGAAGATTTTCATCGATTCGTTGGTCAGGGCGGGATAGAGCACGCTGACAAACGACGTAGGCGAGTAGACTTTATTGGTCAGGTAGACTGCACCGTTACAAGCGAGCCAGACGGAGTCGATGTCGGCGACATTAACGCCCATCGGGTCATTCGCATCATTAAGGATGTTATTGAACTTGGAGGGCACGGAGATGACAAACGAACTGAGCATGTTGTTGTTGATCAGTTCGGCAATGACATCATTGGGCACGTTGTCCCATGAGCCATACTGGTCGCGCAGGATGCTGCCGGCCCCGTTGGTCCAGTATTCCTCCAGGGCTGTATTGCTGGGCACCATCATCACGGCCATGTCACGCTGAACAGCGGTATTACCCGACTCACCACCCGAGTAATAGGCATTCCACTCAGGGTCGAACTTCAGCATATCCACAGCACCTTTGTCTGGCGACAAGCTAAGTTCCTCACCACCCTGCGACTTTTTCGAGAAGAAGCGCTTCTGATACACGGTGTCAACCTTATGGTCGGGATACAGGAAGTTATACTGCATGGTAATCGAACCCTCCTGGTCGGGACGCAAGTCAGGATAAGGAGCGCAGAAACGTTCCAGCATACGGTTATAATCCTTAGCATCCTTCTTCATCTTGATCAGCTCTGCCATGTTGGGAAGCGGGAAGATCACTTCTGCCATCTGATGGATGAAGCCATTCGAGCACTTGATGTTGGGATTAGCCACCTGCACACCGTTGATGCTGGCATCGCCAGCCTGACGATGGGTGGTATGGTTGAAGAGGAAGTCATAGTCGCTGTTGGTGATGCGCTTGTTGACCAGCAGCTTCTCCATAAACTGCAGCAGCGTCTTCTCAGTCCTGTCCATCATACACACCATGGGAAGGCCGGAATCCTTGAAACGTTTCCAATAGCGATTGTCAGGCATCTGCGACGACTGAAGCACCGTCACTGAGTCGTAAGGTGAACTGGACGCAAAGCGACGCATACTCTCACCCTCGCGCGGCGGGTTACCCTCCACGCTGGGAAGGCTGTTCAGCTGCAACGAGTTGTTCATCATGCTGCCGAAGAGCAGCAACTTCTTCTGCGAGGTGGTAAGGAAGCTATAGTTCTTTACCCCCCAGCTGTTGTTGTTGAAGAAGCGCCCATAGGCCGCATCATCGGCCACAAAGAGCGTCTTCGAACCTGTCTTGGCCAGCACGTCACGGTATCCGAGATCGTCAATGATTCGAACCGTGGTGATGAAGTTGCCCTGTTCGGCCAACCAACTATAGATGCTCGATCCCCAGCCATCCGGGGTGCGTTCATCCAAGTCGTACTCCGAACACGACAGCAGGGCATTGCCGGCCCCCAAGAGCGCACCGCAGGCCACCGTCACCATCAGGTGTCTGCCTCGGCTCCAGATCTTACTTTCGGTTTTCATACTTTGTTAGAATTTTGTTTTAATTATGTTTGTTTTAACTTTCTTTGCGTAGTAAGGAATTTGACTGCAAAGGTACACAATCTACGCGTGTATGGCATTATAATATGTAAGAAAGGCTTTTCTGTACGTTGAAAAGCTTTCAAATTTGTTTCATTTTCTTTTCAATTTGTCTCAACAGGCACATAAAAGCCCTTTTTATCTCCCAAAAATCCATCAAAAGCCAACCTGCACCCGCCCCTATTCACCCCGTTGACACCATTGGCCTCATTAGCCTCATTAGCCCTATCAGCACCCTATGTCCCATTGGCATTGGCACGCCGTTTGCTGTAACTTTTACGAAAGCATTGAAGAAACCGATGACAAGTCAGTTCTCACCCAAAGTGTCTGAAATCCTCTCTTTTTCTCGCGAGGAAGCAGCACGCCTGGCCTCAAGCTCCGTTGGACCAGAGCACTTGCTGTTAGGTTTGCTGAGGCAAAAAGAGGGACCGGTGATTGACATTTTCAACCGGCTCAGGCTCAATATCCCCATGCTCAAGTACGAGTTGGAAGCAAAAGTGCGACAAGATGACATATTCACGCCTGTCAATACGCGTGAGCTGGTGCTCAGCGAGAAGGCATCCAACATCTTGAAGCTGGCTGTACTGGAGGCTCGCATACAACGTGTGCAGCGAGTTGACGAACAGCACCTCCTGCTCGCCATCCTGCACGACCAAGTCAACAACGGAGCAAAACAAATCCTTGAAAATTACGACATGAACTATGAAGATGTGCTGACGCTCATGCGCTCGGCAAGCAACACGCATCCCGATTCCCCCACCTCCCACCCCTCATCTCATAATTCTCAATCCTCAATTCCCAATTCTCAATTCAAAGACGGCATCAGCCTGCCCGATGAGGACGAGGAGGAATATGAGGACGGCGCTTCCTCTGGGGCCGCTGTGGGAAGCGCATCTTCTGCTTCCAACACGCAAACAGCTCAGAAGCAGAAAAGCAAGACACCTGTACTCGACAATTTCTCAACCGACCTGACGGCCGCCGCAAAGGAGGACAAACTCGACCCCATCGTTGGGCGCGAGCGCGAGATACAGCGCGTGCTCGAAATCCTTGGCCGCAGGAAGAAAAACAACCCCATCCTCATCGGTGAGCCTGGCGTAGGAAAGAGTGCCATTGTCGAAGGACTGGCACAGTTGATTGCCCAGCGCAAATGCTCGCCCATGTTCTTCGGAAAGCGCATCGTCAGTCTCGATATGACTGGCATTGTGGCTGGCACCAAATACCGCGGACAATTCGAGGAACGCATCAAGGCACTGCTGAAGGAACTGGAGAAAAGCCCCGAAATCATTGTCTTCATCGACGAGATCCACACCATCATCGGCGCAGGCGGCTCTGCCGGCGCCATGGATGCTGCCAACATCATGAAGCCGGCCCTGGCCAGAGGCTCCATCCAGTGCATCGGCGCCACCACGCTCGACGAATACCGCAATTCCATCGAAAAGGACGGTGCATTGGAGCGCCGTTTCCAGAAGGTGCTTGTCGAACCGACAACGGCCGAAGAGACGCTCACCATCCTGCACAACATCAAAGAACGCTACGAGCGCCACCACCATGTGGAGTTCACCGACGATGCCCTGAAGGCTTGTGTCAAATTGACAGAGCGCTATATTGCCGACCGCGCCTTCCCCGACAAGGCCATCGACGCCATGGACGAGACAGGGTCTCGCGTACATCTTAAAAATGGCACCGTTCCGCCTGAGATTACCGAGAAGGAGAAAGAGCTGGCACGCGTAAAAGACCGCAAACAGAGCGCTGTCAGAGGGCAGAACTTCGAGCTGGCCGCCAGCTACCGCGACCGCCAGACTGAATTAGAGGCCGAATTAGCCGTGCTCACGGAGCAATGGCGCAGCGGCAACAGCGACGACCGTCAGACGGTGGACGAAGAAGAAGTGGCTGGCGTTGTCTCCATGATGAGCGGCGTTCCCGTGCAGCGCATGGCGGAGAGCGAGGGCATACGCCTCAAAGGCATGGCCAAGGAGCTCAAGGAGCAGGTCATCGCCCAGGATCCGGCCATCGACAAGATGGTACGCGCTATCCAGCGCAACCGTGTCGGCCTCAAGGAGCCCAACCACCCCATCGGCGCGTTCATGTTCCTCGGCCCCACAGGCGTAGGAAAGACGTATCTGGCGAAGAAGCTGGCCGAGTTCATGTTCGGCAGCGCAGATGCACTCATACGCGTAGATATGTCGGAATACACAGAGTCCTTCAATGTCAGCCGCCTCATAGGAGCACCTCCGGGCTATGTGGGCTATGAAGAGGGAGGACAGCTGACCGAGCGCGTACGCCGCAAGCCCTACTCCATCGTGCTCTTGGACGAGATTGAGAAAGCGCATGGAAATGTCTTTAACCTTTTGTTGCAAGTGCTTGATGAAGGGCGACTTACCGACGGTAACGGGCGCTTCGTAGACTTCCGTAACACGGTCATCATTATGACCAGCAACGCAGGCACGCGACAGCTGAAGGACTTTGGCCGAGGCGTGGGTTTCCCCACGTCTACGGACAATGGACAATGGGTCAATGGGCAATGGTCAATAGACAAAGAACATGCCCGCAGCATCGTGCAGAAGGCGCTGTCAAAGCAGTTCTCGCCAGAGTTCCTCAACCGACTGGACGAAATCATCACCTTCGACCAGCTCGACCTTGACGCCATCAAGCGTATTGTCAACGTGGAACTGAAGCCACTTGTGAAGCGCATCGCCGACTTAGGCTACACGGTGGAGCTGGACGACGAGGCCCGCGAATTCGTGGCTACCAAAGGCTACGACGTGCAGTTCGGTGCCCGACCCCTGAAACGTGCCCTGCAGAGCTATGTGGAGGACGGCATCTGCGAGCTCATCCTCGAGGGCGACATCGCCGCCGGCAGCACCATCCATGTAACGAAAAATCCGGAAAAAGAAGAATTATCCTTTAACGTACTGACAAATTGACAGAGAAACACATTGTTCTAGAAGACATCGACCCCGTCATCTTCTACGGCGTAGGCAACGCCCACTTGCAGATGCTCAAGGCACTCTACCCCAAGCTACGCATCGTGGCTCGCGACAATGTCCTGCGCATCCTGGGCGACGAGGCGCAGCTGGCCGCCTTCGAGGAGGCTGTGGAGAAAATGCGCCAGCATGTGCTGAAGTTCAATGCCTTGAAAGAGGAGGATATCCTCGACATCACACGCGGCAAACGACTCAACGATGACGTGCCCGACGACGTGGTGTGCTACAGCACCAGCGGACGCCCCATCAAGGCGCGCACGACCAACCAACAGCACCTTATCGACGCCTTTCACGACAACGACATGGTGTTCGCCGTAGGCCCTGCAGGAACGGGAAAGACTTACCTATCCATCGCATTGGCTGTCAAGGCATTAAAAGAGAAGACCGCAAAGAAGATTATCCTTTCCAGACCAGCCGTCGAGGCGGGCGAAAAACTAGGTTTTCTGCCAGGCGACATGAAGGACAAGATTGACCCCTATCTGCAGCCGCTCTACGACGCTTTGGAGGACATGCTGCCGCAGGTGAAACTGCAGGATATGATGGAGAAACACGTTATCCAGATTGCGCCGCTGGCTTTTATGCGAGGACGCACGCTGAGCGACGCCGTCGTCATCCTCGACGAGGCACAGAACACCACGCCGGCCCAGCTCAGGATGTTCCTCACCCGCATGGGATGGAACACGAAGATGGTCATCACTGGCGACACATCGCAGATAGACCTGCCCCACTCGCAGAAAAGCGGCCTGATAGAGGCCCTGCACATCCTGTCGGGCATCGAGGGCATCGGCGTGGTAAACCTCACACAGAAGGACATCGTCAGGCATAAGCTCGTCACCCGCATCGTCAACGCCTATGACGAACTGGACAGAAGCAAGCAGGATTAGAGCATAAAAACGCGCCACTTTCACTCAATTTTAACGTAAATTTTTATAGACCGCGACATGGTTTTTATAAACCGCGACGTGGTCTATAAACTGCGTCGTGATTGGACCTGAAAAAAGGCCTTTTTCTATTATTTTTTAATAACACGCGCATAAAAAATGCCCCGAAAAAGGAAAAAAGTTCAACAAAAACTTGCAAGATTCGTTTATTTTTCCTAATTTTGCTCTTTAATAAATAAGAAAAAGGCAAAAAGTAAGGTGAATCAATTATTGACATACGCACACAGACACTTCGTCATAGCGTTTTTGCTTGGGCTTTTTTTATATGCGCCCACGCGTATGTTAGCAATGCCGTATCTCAATGACACCACCTACTACAAGCCCTATCCCTACGTCATCATCATCGACAACGACGATCCCCTGCCCGAGCTCACCGCCGAGGAGTTTTTCGACCAGGCCGCCTGCGTGGTCTTTCCCGTCAACAAGTGGGACCTGCCGCTGGGCAGCAGCCTGTTGAACGAGCTGGAGCAGCGTGTCATCCCGCAGCTCAACCTCGACAGTCTGGAACTGGTGAAGATGGTGTTCCGCGGAACAGCGTCGCCCGAAGGCCCCGTGTCCTTCAACAGCGTCCTGGGCCAGCGCCGCGTGCAGACCCTCTACGACTACGTGACGCAGCGCATGACCTACCACGTGGCCGACAGCCTGCTGACCATCGACACAGAGATTGAGGACTACGCCTCACTCTGCCTGATGATGCAGCGCGCACAGGACAGCGACTATGCCACAGTACGCGACCTCTACACACAGTACGGCAACGACCTGCAGACGCTGAAGAACAAGATGCGCGCCGTGCGTAACGGCCAGCTGTGGCTGCGCCTGCTGCGCACCTATTTCCCCCAGCTGCGCACCGCCCGCTTCGTCATGGTGCTGCGCAAGGTGAAGGTGGCCGAGGCTGAAAAGCCCATCATCCCGGAGACACCGGAAGTTCCAGAAATCCCGGAAGCCCCGGAAATTCCGGAAGTGACAGCATCACAGGATACCGCCATCATCCTCCCCCGCCGCGAGATGCTCGCCATAAAGACCAACCTGCTGCTTGATGGTGCCTACATGCCCGGCTACGACCGCTGGTGCCCCATACCCAACGTGGCCCTGGAGTATTACCCCAAGAGCGGACACTTCACCTTCGGTGCCTCCTTCGACATGCCCTGGTGGCAGCACTACGACGAGCACAAGTTCTTCCAGCTGCGCAACTACCAGGTGGAGACGCGCTACTATTTCCGCCCCGGAAATCCCGGAAATCCCGGAAATACCGGAAATCCCAGAACATCCGGAGCATCCGGAACCCCCGGAGCCCCCACCCGCCCCGCCTTCGCAGGTTTCTACCTGCAGGCCTACGCCCATGCTGGCATCTTCGGCATCTGCTTCGACGCCAACCGCGGATGGGTGGGCGAAGGCGCAGGAGCAGGTCTCGGCCTCGGCTACGTCATACCCATCTCCAAGAAAGGCCACTGGCGCCTCGAGCTGGGCGTGCAGGCCGGCTTCTTCCGCTGCAAATACGACCCGTACCAGTACGAGAACCCCGTCAACCCTGCCTACCACGACAACCTCTACTACTACAAGTGGACGCGGAAGCCTGAGCTCTTCAAGAAACGCCAGTACCGTTGGAACTGGATAGGTCCCACGCGCATCGGCATCACACTCAGCTACGACCTGCTCTACCGCCGCATTCAGAAGCGCGGCGTCAGCTTCAGAAATCACGAGACAGTCATCATCTCAGAGGCCCCTATGGCCCCAGCACAAGAAAGGAGGGCCGACTATGAATAACAGATTCCTCCGCCGTGCCTCCTTTGCACTCTTGCTTCTTACATCTTACATCTTACTTCTTACTTCACAGGCCTGCTCTCCCGAGCCCCCTCTCTACCTCTACGATGCACAGGAGGTGGAGTCTGAGCTGCCCATCATCGACCTCAACCTCGACGTTTACTGGGAATACGAGACCGACCTCGGCATCGACTACAACTGGCGTGCCGACTGGTACTACGGCTGGGACGAAACCGACCGCGAGCGCTTCGGCGAGCTGGGCTACACCATGCCCAAGGTGTTCGAGCTCCGACGCTATTACACCGCCAGCACCCCCTACGCCCCACACACCGGCGCCATCAGCAACACGGTGGAGGGCAGACGATTCGTGGGCCGCTACAACTGGGGCTACTGGGATATCTTGGCCTGGAACCAGATCACCACACTCGACGGCGTGCAGAGCCTGATCTTCGACGAGAAGTTGTCGCTCGACAGCGTCATCGCCTACACCAACCCCACCATGCACGTGTCACGCTATCAGGCGCCGCGCTATACCCACTCCTTCTACGAGCCCGAGCCGCTCTTCAGCGCCTATGAACAGGCCATCGACATCAACCGCAACCTCGAGGGCTTCGTCTACGACGCCGACCGCAAGGTGTGGATAAAGGAGCTGCACATGCTGCTGCGCCCCATCACCTATATCTATCTGACGCAGGTCATCCTGCACAACAACAAAGGACGCATCACCTCCATCGACGGCACTGCCTCATTCTCCGGTCTGGCACGCTCCACCAACCTGAACACAGGACAGAGCGGCAGCGACGCCATCACCGTACACTACAACACCCGCATGAAGCGCAACATCCCGCTGGTGGCCTTCGGCACCAGGACCGAGGATGTGCCCATAGGCACAGAATATGTCGACATCGTGGGCGGACGCGTGATGACCTTCGGCATCTGCAACCTCAAGGCCAACGACATTGTCCGTGCCGACGAGGTGAAGGAGCCCCACCATCACTATATGGACGTGACGATGCAGTTCAACAACGGTATGGACAGCACCTTCGTCTTCGACGTCACAGAACAGGTGCGCAGCCGCTACAAAGGCGGTGTCATCACCGTAGAGCTCAACGTCGACACCGTCCCGATACCCACGCGCTCCGGCGGCTCCGGCTTCGACGCCGTGGTGCTACCCCCCGACTCCGTGACACACGTAATTGAGATGTAAATTAAAAGTTGAAAAATTGAAAAATTGAAAAGTTGAAAAGTTGAAACATTCACGGACATTCACGTCTAACAATTGCACGTTGAATCTTGAAACTTGAAACGATGAAGTACCCGATAGGCATACAGAGCTTTGAAACCATCCGCAGAGACGGCTACGTCTATGTGGACAAGACCGACTTGGTTTACAAGTTGGCCGAAGGCCACATATACTTCCTTGCCCGTCCCCGCCGCTTCGGCAAGAGCCTGCTCATGAGCACCTTGAAATACTACTTCGAGGGCCGCCGCGACCTCTTCGAGGGCCTGAAGATCATGGACCTCGAACAGGAGTGGACAAACTATCCCGTCATCACCTTCGACTTCAATGGTATCGAGGCGTACAACGCTAATGCACTAAGGGCTAACATCCGGGCAATCATAGAGAAGGCAGAGAAACGCTACGCCATAGAGCCGCTATCGCTCGACAGCGACATCGACGTGAAGGATTTGGTGGCGCTGCGCTTCAATTACCTCTTAGAGAAACTCCACCAGATAACCGGCAAACGCGTCGTGGTGCTCATCGACGAGTACGACAAGCCCCTGCTCGACCTCTTAGGCACCGACAACCCGGCCAGCGAGCAGCAGCTGGATGCCAACCGCGAGTTGCTGAAGACCTTCTTCTCCGTGTTCAAGGCTGCCGACGACCACCTGCGCTTCGTCATGCTCACAGGCGTCACCAAGTTCTCACAGATAACGATGTTCAGCGGCTTTAACCAGCCCGACGACATCTCGCTCGACAACCGCTATGACACCCTGCTGGGCATCACCGAGCAGGAACTGCACACCGTATTTGCAGAAGGCATCGCCGAACTGGCCGAAACAACAGGAAAGAGCGAGGAAGATACAAAGGAACTTCTGAAGCGGCGCTACGACGGATACCACTTCAGTAAACGCATGATAGACGTCTACAACCCCTTCAGCATCCTCAACGCCTTCGCAAAGCTCGACATGAAGGATTATTGGTTTGCCTCCGGCACTCCCACATACCTGGTTCGTTTGTTGGGCAATAGCCAGGAAGACATCATGTCGTTCACCACCGGTGAGCACATGCTGGATGAGTTCCTAAATTACAAGGCCGATTCCGCAAAGCCACTGCCCATGATCTTCCAGGCGGGCTACCTTACCGTTAAGGGCTATGACCCGGAGTTTGAGATGTATCGCCTCGACTATCCCAATAACGAGGTGAAACAGGGGGTCATGACCTTATTGGCCAACGATTACCTCCAACTGAACGGCCGCGCCTCCTCATGGATGCAAAAGATTGTCCGTGCTTTACGCGAAGCCGACGTCGACCTGGTGCGCCGCCTCTTCACCAGTTTCCTGGCCGAGACGCCCTACTCGATGCGGCCGAAGAAGGACCAGAAAGACCGTGAGCTGTATTTCCACTACACGTTCTACCTCATCCTTCGCCTCATCTCCTGCTATACCGTCTACACGGAGAAGCAGCTCTCAGAGGGCCGAGCCGACTGCATCATAGAGACGCCGAAGTATGTCTATGTTTTCGAGTTCAAGCTCGACGGAACAGCGCAGGAGGCCCTACAGCAGATTAACGACCGCGGCTACGCCCGCCCCTACGACGTTGACACGCGTACATTATATAAAATAGGTGCTACGTTCAGTAGCAAAACCGGCACCATCGAGGAGTGGAACATTGAGCATTGAACATTGAACATTGAACATGTAACTTGAATCTTGAAACTTGAAACCAAATTGAAACCCTCATTACAAAATAATGAATAACATTTTTAATTAACTCTTTTTATTTACTTATTTAATTTTTTACAATTATGAAAACAAAGTATTTTTTCCTCGCAGTCCTCGGAGGTTTGACCCTCGCAAGCTGCAGCGATGATACCTTTGTGGGCGATCTGAGTCCCAATGGTGTCCAAGAGACAACAGGAGCCATCAACTTCAACTTCAGGCTGCCGAACATGACCCGTGCAAATGAATGGGTAGGTGCTACTGCTGCCGATATGCTCGGTGGTATGTTCGTGGTGGAAGGTACCAAAGGTACTGAGCAAACAAACTCCCCTTCTACAACCGTAGTATTCGACAACTATCTCGTTGGCTATACCGCTAACTCTGCTGGTACAACAGAGTCTAACACCAACAACTGGGA
>JAILAA010000055.1 GCA_024681875.1 Prevotella sp. | reverse complement strand
ACGGACTGTTGTCCCCTGAATAGGTTCCCTTTCCTGCCGGCCTCTTCCTCCTTCTAACAACAAAGGTAAGGATTTGGCCGTGATAAAGCAAATTCTTCACTGATATATTCTATCAGAGCGCAAAATTAGAGTCCCCTGATCACTTTAGTTGCTCGGCTGGTAGGTGTACGGGCTGGTGCTGACGCCGTCGGTGCCGTATCCCGTGCCGCCGATGGTCACCGTGCCGCATGAGGCAGCACGGCCGCCACCCTTGCCAATGCTGTAGGGAGCTTCCTCGCCCGCCGTGGCGGTCACCTTGGTTACGGTGTTGGCAATCGTGATGTAGCCGCAGACAGTTGCAGCGCCATCACCATAACCAGAACCGATACCGGCAGCTTTGCCGCCAGAGTTAGCAGTTATCGTTCCGCCCGTGATGATGATGTCTCCACAAGTCGCTAGACCAGCATCGGTGCCGATGCCAGCGCCACCCATGCCACCAGTGGCGGTGATGACGCCGCCCTCGATCCTGATATTGCCGCAGGTATTGTTGGTATTCGCATAACCACCGCCGATGCCCGCGCAGTTCATTCCGCTCGAGACAATCAGCTTGCCCGTATTGCCCTGTATGGTCAGCGTAGTACCAGTGTCGCCAGCCCAGAGGGCAGGATTATCAAAACTCGTGCTGGTCAGCGAGTTCGTCGTGCCGTCCTTCAGAATGATGGTGGCCGAGCCTAAGCACTTGATGCAGTAGCTGTCGCCGCTGATGGTCGCGCCGTCCAGCGTCACCGTGGCTCCGGCGGCAATTTCAACCTTGTGAGTGGTCGTGGCATTTGTCAGCACGTCGCCGTTCTGCGCCTCGTAGTCGGCCGTCAGCGTCGACAGGTCAACGGTGTTGCCAGCGGGAGCTGCCGGAGCCTGTGTCCAAGCGAGGCAGGCACGAACACTGACGTAGTCCTTGACCTTATCGTCGTGGCCACAATCGCTATAGAAGAAGCCGTAGATCCACGCGCTGCCGGAATCGTACTCCGTACTTGACCAGTAGTAGTTCGACAGCAAGTTAGAGCCGCCGACGCTGCTGAAGCCGTCGCGCAGGTCCATGTAGCTGCCTGCTGCGGTAATCATATTGTTCCATTCGTCCTTGGTGGCCAACTTCCATGTGCCGCCAGTGAACGCCGGTGTGTGTGCGGCGCAAGTTGAAATGGCCGTACTCCAGTTCATATTTCCCTCGTCTTCCAGCGCGAGTGCCAGGACGTTAGAGTCGCTGACGTAGCAAATCTTGGCCACTGCGGTCACGCCAACGGGCAGACTGAGGTAATCATAGTTCTTACCGTCGCTGCCGATAACCTGTCCCACAGCGGGGCTGGTCAAGTTGAGGGCGGGAGCCGACTGCGTCATCCAGTCACTTGTAGTGCCTAAGTCGTAAATCTTGCCAGCCTGGAAGGTGACGCTTGCTTTCGTTTTAGAATACCATTTACCATAATCATCCATATTGCTCTTTGCGGCGGTGAAGTCTGTATATGTACCCGGCGCAATGGCAAGATATACAGTCGCATTATCTTCGTCAATACGTGTAGTAACTGAATTTGTGCCAGCGGTTGCGGTAAGTACTCCTGTCGAAGTATTGAGGTTGAAGGTTCCTGCCAGAGATTCTTCAGCTGATATATGAATCTCGGTACCCCAACCTGTGTTGTTAGTTATTTTTAGCAGGGCACATGCGTTATGGAACTGAAGTTCCGAGCCTGTGGTGGTGGCATAGGAGATAACAGTACTCTTGACCCATGTCTCACCCATCATAATATCCGGTTGCTGATAACCTTCAATCGTCACACCTGAGACGATGCCGTTACTGAATCCATAAGAGTCATTGTAGGGATAGACGGCATAGTATGTGGCATCGCCAGCTACAGCCGTGCCGCTGAACGTGGCCGTTGCGCCGCCCGCAGAGGTGGTGAACTGCACGTTGTTGTTATTCTCGCTGAAGATGCTGATGGCATCGTCTCTGTCGAACTTGACTGATTTGTCAGCATTGAGCGTGGTGCGCGTCTGTGTGCCGTCGCCAAAGCCGGCGGTGAAGGTCATCTGTCGGGGAGTGTTCTGAGGGGTCTGTTCGTTGTCGTCGCTTGAGCAACTGCTGAGTGCAAGCATGCCTGCCACAGCCATAAACATGTATTTCTTCATTGTCTTCTTTCGTGTTAAAGGGATAATACTTACCATGTGAACTCTCCGTCCTCATAGTTATCAATGCTTGCGCCTTTGGATTGTGGAACTTCGCCGCTCGTCATGAGCATTCCGTGGTGTTGCAACTTGACGACCTTCGTCGTCGGTTTCTGATAAACTTTAGTTTTCATTTCTTTTTTGAAATTAGATTGTTAATAACGTTATTTATAAAAAAAACTTTCGACCTGTACGGTTACCTGCTGCGAATGACCGCAACGCGGTCACCTCTTAATAGCCAGGCGGTGCATAGCACCCCTGGATAGCAATTAATGTGACATCGACCCCAACTGGGTCGCCCAACTAGCGGTGTTGGGGCACGCTTTCAGCGTGCTTCTCCCTCCCTTGTCTATTATCCGTAGGTCGTACCGACCCACGGCTATTGAGAGGAAACGCTTTTAGCGTTTTCAACCGTACAGGTCGAAAACTTTTGCAGTTCAGTCCTTGCCGTCCTCGATGAGGCGCTCCCATGTCCACTCGCGGGCGGTCTGGTAGAGGTGATTGCCCCATTGGCCAGTACCATGAAAAATAGATTTTTCATAAAAATATATTGTATAAATAGATTTAGTAAGTGGTAACAGATTCGTTAAAAACAGCGCAAAATTAAGAGAAAACAATTGAAAATACGAGAAAACCGCACTTTCAACGGCAAAAATATAAGATTCTGCGACTGTTTTCAAGATTCTGCAAGTCGAACCGGACGTCAGCCATCACATCGGGAGGTAACAAAACGGGATGAAGTCCCCGCTGCCATAATGATAGCGTTCATTGAAAGGATTTAGAATGCTAATGAGGCAACGAAATTCACATGAGATTTCTCATACACAGGATTGAGTATATAAGCAACGCTTAAAGGCAGAGCGTACAGAGGGACAGGTCCCCATGATTCCTCGGTTGGCTCCACATCTCCTGGGCACCCTTTCGCCCACCCCGCCACTATGTCCGCATCGATTACTACAAGTAACAACAATCCCCGAGACTCACATGAATCTCGGGGATATTTTTACACAACGGGGTCGGTTCTGGTGTGTACTCAGCCTTTAACCGAAAACGCCTGCGGATGGCGCGGGTGGCCTCCGCAGGCGTGTCGGGGGTTCTGAATCGGTTTACCAAGCCCATTCTACCTCGTCTTCGGGGTCGTCGAAGCCTTGCAGTTGCCTGTTCATGCCGTATTCATCGACGCTTCCGGCCAGTATCTGGTGCTTTTGGCGCAATTCCACCACCTTCAACGTGGGCTTCATATATGCTTTCTTTGTCATAGTTGTGTCCTCCTTTGCTTTATTTGAATACCTTCTTACCGTTCACGATGTAGAGTCCCTTCGTGGGATTCACTACGCGGCGACCCTGCAAGTCGTAGACCACAGCGTCAGCGTTGACGTCCTCAACCGTCGGCATCTCGATGCCTGTTGCCTCGTCGAAGCGGAAGAACGCG
>JAILAA010000053.1 GCA_024681875.1 Prevotella sp. | reverse complement strand
AAGCTCCGTCCCCTTGAGTGCCCTGTCCCTGAAGGAGAGCATCAGGTTGTAGGCCATGCCGTGCAGGAAGATGCGCAGGCGGTTGGCATTGAAGCTGTGGCAGGAGAGACGGTCGCCCTTCACCCCCTCCTTGAAATGCCGGTAGGAACTCTGCGTAGACTTTCTCGGCCACCGCCGTTGATGTGTGGCCGAGGAGCCTACTTATCTTGCTGATTTCAACTCCTTTCTCAAGGGCAAGGACGGCCCAAGTGTGTCTGGCCCAATGGAAGGTTATCTCTTTGCCAAGATTGGCGAACTTCGATTGGCGTTTCAGGGAAGTGTTGATGGTGGCGGTGCCAGAGTTGCGGCGCTTGCGCAACTCTTCTTCGACGTTCATGATTGAGGTGCTATATCAAAATAATTATTTGCACCAAAAGAGGATTTTGCAAAGGTAGCGATTATAGTGCAAATAATCCATTTTCCTCCCCTAAATAAGCCTAAAAAGCACGCTTTTGTGCTAATTATTTGGCACTAAAATGGGCTAAAAGGACATAGAAAACGAGGTGTGCAAAAAATGATATTTTACACACCTCGTTGAATTCCAATTAGTTACGCTTAAAACAAACGTCTAATACTCATCCTCGTTGAAGAGGAAGTCTTCTTTGGTGGGATAGTCTGGCCAGATGTCTTCGATGCTTTCGTAGACATCACCCTCGTCTTCTATCTCCTGCAAATTCTCCAGCACTTCGAGGGGTGAGCCGGAACGGATGGCATAGTCTATAAGTTCTTCCTTGGTGGCTGGCCAGGGTGCATCTTCCAATTTTGATGCTAATTCGAGTGTCCAATACATAGTCAGTTAGTTTTATAAAAGTTGTATTTGTGATTTTTTAGGGCGCAAAAGTACAAATTATTTTTCTATCTGCAAGTATTTTGCCATATTATTTCTTCCTGCCCAGCGTTAAAATTTATTATTTTTGCCAACACAAACAGATAATCGCTCAACCGATTGACATATTTCATCAGGTCGTCATCTACTTGTGCGTGTTTGGCCAGCTCAAGAATGCGGCGCTCGGCGCGACGGCAAACGGTGCGGCAGACGTGGCATTGCGCGGCAGCGATGATGCCTCCAGGAAGTATGAAGCCCTGCTTTTCGGGCAGAATAGATACCAGATGGTCGATGCGCTCTTCAAGCAGTGCCGTCTCTCCGTCGGGCAGTTTGGCAAAGTCGTAGAGTGGCGTCTGACTCTGGTCGATGGCCAGATAGGAGCCAATGATAAACAGGTTGTTCTGTGTGCGCAGCAGCAGCTGGCGCTCATCCTGTAATGCCTGAAGACGCTCGTCGTCGGCCATCATAGCCGACAGCAGCCCCAGTTGCGACGACAGCTCGTCGGTGGTACCGTATGCTTCGAGCCGGTCGTCGGTCTTGCTGACGCGCACGCCTCCCACAAGGTCTGTCATGCCCTTGTCGCCTGTCCGTGTATATACTTTTGTGATTTTCATAGAGATGAGATTAGAAGTTGACGATATAGTTCTGTTTGGCCCGACCGGGATTGAAGGTGGCAATGCCGCAATAATACAGGTCGAAGCTGACGGTTACAGACGGCCATTGCAGCACTTGTTGCCATTGCTGCCAGTGCTTGCCGATGTCCTCCACCACGAGCATGGTCTGCTCACCGCAGCTTGCCAGCAGACTGTTGCTGACATCGACGGCTCGGGCTATGACCAGCGCGGCCCCCGACAGATGAGCATTGACGGCGTGTTCGATGGGAGCATGTCGGCATCCGGCCATGAGATATTCGTCATATCCCGCGAGGTCCACCATGACGTCGGGCTGCACATGGTTGGCCAGTCGGAAGTACAGCCGCCCGGTCTTGTGTCGCTGCCACGCGTCGTCAACCCCAACCTCGCCGTAAGCGTAGTAGGGGCGCCGCTCGTTGACCACATCCCTGACAAAACTGTAGTCAGTTGGCGATTGTATGCCAAAACCGCGACAGTGATGGATGCGTCTGAGCCAGACCAAAACCTGTGTCATTCTGTTCACAAGCGCAAAGTTAAGTATTTTTTTTGTTTTTTGTGGCAATAAAAAGAAAAAAAGTTTTAATTTTGCAAACGGAATGATTTTCCGACCAACCAGTTTCATTCAACGATAACTAAAAAGCTATGGAAAGGAGTATTACTATTCGCTGCAAGAATAACGGGCAGCGCATTACGCTGCCAATAGGCAGCACGGTTGAGGACGCCTACAACCTGGCAGACCTTCAGATGGCCCTGCCTCCAGTGATTGCCCGTGTAAACAATAAGGTAGAGGGAATGCATTTCCGCCTCTACAAGCCCAAGGATGTGGAGTTTCTCGACATAACGTCTTCCTCCGGTCTCCGTACCTATACGCGCTCGCTGTTCATGGTGCTGTGCAAGGCAGCCCACGACTTGTGGCCCCACTGCCGCGTGTCGATTGACATTCCCGTCTCCAACGGCTACTATGTAGACCTTCGCCTGCCTGCCGATGAGCAGGCCGAGAATCCCCTGGAGCAATGTCGCCCCGTCACGCTCGACGATGCCGGACGCCTGCGCCGCCGTATGCAGGAACTCATCGGCCAGCATCTGCCCATCCATCGCCACGAGACCACCACGGAGGAGGCGCTGCGCCTCTTTGAAGAGTCAGGCTCGCCGTCGAAGGTGAAGCTCCTGAAGGGCCAAGGCTCCCTCTACACCACCTATTACTCTCTCGACGGATACAATGACTACTATTACGGCGCCATGCTGACAAACACCAGCCAGCTCTACCTCTTCGGACTGGAGAAATACTACGACGGCTTGCTGCTGCGCCTGCCTTCCCAAGAGAATCCGCAGGAGCTGGGCGAGCTCATCATGCAGGACAAGATGTTCGGCATTTTCAAGGAGCATCACCACTGGCAGGACATCTTAGGCCTGCGCACCATTGGTGACCTGAACGAAGCCATCGACAAGGGCTATGCGCCGCAGCTCATCCAGATTAGCGAGGCGCTGCAGGAAAAGAAGATCAGCCAGATAGCCGACGACATCGCCCGCCATACCTCGCCCGCCATCCGCCTGGTGCTCATTGCCGGTCCGTCGTCGTCGGGCAAGACCACCACCTGCAAGCGCCTCAGCGTGCAGCTGGGTGTCAACGGTATCAGACCCATCGGCATCTCTCTCGACGACTACTTCGTGGACAGGGAGAAGACGCCGCGCGACGCTTCCGGCGACTACGACTACGAGCATCTGCACTCCCTCAATCTCGAGCTCTTCAATCAGCAGCTCAATGCCCTGTTCCGCGGCGAGGAGGTAGAGCTGCCGCGCTATGATTTCCCAACGGGTCGCTCCATGTCCAGCGGCAAGTTCCTCCGCATGGGTCCGAAGGACATCCTGGTGGTAGAAGGCATCCACGCCCTGAACCCCGAGCTGACGGCACAGATACCGCAGGAGCTGATCTACCGTGTCTACGCCTCTGCGCTGACCACGCTGCTCTTAGACAACCATAACTACGTGCCCACTACCGACAACCGCCTGCTGCGCCGCATCATCCGCGATAATAAATACCGTGCCGTCAATGCTGTGGAGACCATCCGCCGCTGGCCGTCGGTACGCAAGGGCGAGAATCGCTGGATTTTCCCCTATCAGGAGAATGCCGACCAGATGTTCAACACGGCGATGCTGTTCGAGCTGGCCGTCATCAAGCGCCAGGCTGAGCCGTTGCTCGAGCAAGTGCCCGAGAACTGCCCGGAGTATGCTGAGGCCTACCGCCTGCTGAAGTTCCTGCACTACATAAAGCCAATCCCCGAAGATCAGATTCCTCCCACCTCTCTGCTCCGTGAATTCCTTGGCGGTTCCTCCTTCGAGTACTAATGCGAAAACAGGGCTTCCTTGCCGATGGGCAGGGCTTCCAGCGCCCTGCTTATTTTCTCGCGTTCTGGCGCATTGAACTTATAGAAAGGCGAGGCCACGAAGTCGTCGGCGATGATGCCTAAGAGCGAGAGCGCGCATTTCAATCCCTTCAGATAGCTGGAGCCATGACGGCCCACCGTGTAGATGCTGGTAGAAATCTGCATGATAAGCTGCTGCAGTGAGCGCACCCGCGGCAGGTCGCCGCTTCGTGCCGCTTCGTACATCGCTACATAGAGCTTCGGAAACATGTTCGCTCCGCCGTTGATGCCGCCATGGGCACCGAGCAGCACCAGCTCGCCCGTCATCTCCTCAGGGCCTACCAGCATGGCGAAGTCTGGTCGCTCCTTCATGTGGTACATCACCGACTGGAAATAGACGGCGTTGGCCGACGAGTCCTTGAAGCCTACCACCTGCGGCAGCTGTGCGATGCGTGCCACCGTGTCGGGCGCAAAGCTCACCTTGACGTGCGAGGGCATGTTGTAGAGGAATACCGGCAGGGGCAGCTGCGGCACCAGTTCCTCGTAGAACTGCGCCAGTTCGGGCTGTCCTGTGGCGAAGTAATAGGGTGGTGCCGACACCACGGCGTCGGCGCCGTTGTCTGCAGCGACGCGCGCCAGTCGGATGCTCTCCACGATGCTCGTATCGCTGATGCAGACCAGCAGTGGCAGACGGCCGTGGTTGATGCGCGCCGCCTGCACAATCATCTCCTGGCGCATAGCGTAGCTCAGACTCTGTTCCTCTCCAGTCGTGCCGAGGATGAACAGTCCATGAACGCCGCCGTTGATGAGATGCTCGATCAGGTGCTCGAGACTCTCCACGTCCAGCGTCTCGTTGTCTTTCAGGGGTGTTACCAGTGGCGGAATGATGCCGCTGAGGGGTGATTTCTTTTCCATGTTTATCGTATTGTTGTTGGTGAGACGCTCAAGCTTACAATTGATATTTGTTACGTTGATGTGGCAAAGATACTAAGAATGTGATAAAAACTGAAAGAAAAATGATGGTTTTTTTTGCGTTTCGCTCACTTCTTCGTATCTTTGCAGGCTCAAAGACACACATATTTAAAATAAACAATACAATGGCAAAGAAAGCACTACTGATGATTCTCGACGGTTGGGGAATCGGTCAGCACGGTCGGGGCGACGTGATTTTTAACACCCCAACTCCTTATCTTGACTATCTCACAGCCACCAGCGCCCACTCACAGCTGAACGCCAGCGGCGAGGACGTGGGCCTGCCCGACGGACAGATGGGCAACTCTGAGGTGGGCCACCTCAACATCGGCGCCGGCCGCATTGTCTATCAGGACCTGGTGAAGATCAACCGCGCCTGCAAGGACAACAGCATCGTAGAGAACGCTCAGGTGAAGGCCGCCTACACCTACGCCAAGGAAAACAACAAGAAGCTGCACCTCATGGGCCTCTGCTCTGACGGCGGCGTGCACTCCAGCCTCGACCACCTCTTCAAGCTCATCGAGGTAGGCAAGCACTACGGCCTGAAGAACCAGACCTTCGTGCATTGCTTCATGGACGGTCGTGACACCGACCCGAAAAGCGGCAAGGGCTTCATCCAGCAGGTCACCGACGTGTGCGCCAAGAACGACGCCGCCATCGCCAGCATCGTAGGCCGCTTCTACGCCATGGACCGCGACAAGCGCTGGGAGCGCGTAAAAGAAGGCTACGACCTCATCGTCAACGGCACTGGCAAGCAGACCACCGACATGGTGCAGGCCATGCAGGAGAGCTACGACGAGGGCGTGACCGACGAGTTCATCAAGCCCATCCACAACGCCTCTGTAAACGGCTGCATCGAGGAGGGCGACGTCGTCATCTTCATCAACTTCCGCAACGACCGTGCCAAGGAGCTCACCATCGTGCTCACCCAGCAGGACATGCCGGAGCAGGGCATGAAGACCATCCCCAACCTGCAGTATTACTGCATGACACCCTACGACGCCAACTTCACCGGCGTGCACATCCTCTTCCCCAAGGAGAATGTGGAGAACACCCTCGGCGAGTACCTGTCGCAGCAGGGCAAGAAGCAGCTGCACACCGCCGAGACCGAGAAATACGCCCACGTCACCTTCTTCTTCAACGGCGGACGCGAGGCTCCCTACGAAGGCGAGGACCGCATCCTCGTGGCATCGCCGAAGGTGGCCACCTACGACCTGAAACCCGAGATGAGCGCCTATGAGGTGAAAGATAAGCTCGTGGCCGCCATCCGCACACAGCAGTACGACTTCATCGTGGTGAACTTCGCCAACGGCGACATGGTGGG
>JAILAA010000028.1 GCA_024681875.1 Prevotella sp. | reverse complement strand
TTCGCCGAACAGCTGCTGTTGAAGGAATGAAAAAAGCCCACTCCGAAGAGTGAGCTTTTTTTTTAGTTTACAGTTTACAGTTTATAGTTTACAGAGTTTAAGAGTTTAAAGGTAATCATAATTACTAATTTCTAATTACTAATTCCTAATTTAATCTCTCTGTCTCTCTGTGTTTGAAATTAACTTTAAACTGTAAACTTTAAACCGTAAACTGTAAACTGTAAACTGTAAACTGGAAACAACCCCCCTCCCCCCCGGGAGGGGCTGGGGGTGGGCTTTACTCATGCACATACAGCTTCCACCCCAGGTAGGTCTCGATGGCCTCCTGCAGGATTTCCACGACGTCTGTGCGCACCATGGCCACGTGATGCTCGAAGCCGTTCTTGCAGATATACTTCATCAGCTGCTGCAGGTTGTCCACCTGCGTCACGGCGATGCAGCCGTCCATGCCGTAGGGGTCATTCGTCAGCTGACCCTTGCCCAGGTACGCCTTGATGCAGCCCTGCGGGTCGTCGGTAGAGATGCGGAAGAACGTGAAGGGGCCCTCGCTGACCTTCGCATATACTGCTCCGAAGGTGTTGATCTTGCCCAGCGTGCGTCCCAGTACGCCGAGAGGTCCCAGCTTCAGGTCGTCGTTGCCCACGAACGACTTCGCATAGTTGCCGCAGTGTGTACACACACACTTGTTGCGGTCTTCCGCGAAGTTGTTGTTCCAGTCGAGTAGGGCAGAGGCCTTGTTTGCTGCCAGCGTCAGCGCATACATCGACACCGCTCCTGCCAAGTCCGTCTCGCAGGCTGCCGGTATCAGCTTGTCGCTGAGCATCGACATCGTCACGCACGGTGCACAGCCGTAGTTCTGCTCCAGCGAGTCCCAGCACTGTATGGCTACCGCCTGCACGTCGTTCGCGGCAATCCAGTTCTCCACGGCCACGCTGAACTTCGCCTGCAGCCCCAGCTTCTCCTTGTAGTTCTCGGGCACCTTTGCGTAGTTACACGTGCGGTTACACATCTCGATGAATTTCGGGTCGTCGTCCTTGATTTTCTGTGCGGCATACAGGATTTCGCTCAGGTCGGCTGGCACCACCGTGATACCGCTGCGCTGCAGCAGCTTTTCCGAGGCGCGGCACGTGTTAAAGCCCAAGGGGCGTGTACCTATCTGTCCCAGTCGGCAGTGGCGCAGTCCGTTCACCACACGGCAGATGGCTGCGAAGCGGTCGATGTCCTTGCGTAGCAGCGGGTCGTAGATAGAGTATGTATGCAGCGTAGTGTCCGTAAAGGGAATGCCATACTGGTACAGGTTGTTGCAGACGCTGATTTTTCCGCAGAAGGCGTCGCGTCGCGAGTCCAGATCCACCTTGTCGTTCTCGTCGTCGCAGGCCTGCACCATCACGGGCACATTCAGGTCGGCATCGCTGATGGCGTTGATAATGCCAATCTCGAAACCGAAATTAGGCAGCGAGACGACGATGCCGTCAATCTCGTCGCGGTGCTCACGAAACTGTTTCGATACTTTCAGGCCGTCCTCGCGGGTCTCAATACTTGACGAGCCGGTGGGCGTGGCGTCTTCTGGCAGGATGATGTACTCGATTCCCAAGTCGTCCATGGTCCTGAGCAACTGTTTGCGCACGTCCTTGGCCAATGCTGAGTTGAAATAGGCACGTGTTCCGATAATAACGCCAAAGCAAGTCTTTCCGTTTTTCATTTTCTGGTAGTTGTTTTTGTTATTAGTTTACGTGGGCAAAATTAGTTCTTTTTCTTGAAAGCGGCAAGAAAAAGGAAAGAATTTTAAATGATTCACGCTTCACTCGTTGTGTCCGGCACGGCGTACTGAGTAGAAAATATTTACAAAAAAGGCGATTAACTACCCTCATATTTTAAAAATTCTGAGCCACAGAATTTCTGTTGCGAAAAATCGCCGTATTTTTGGGGTTTGACTATCTTGCAGAGCATCAGCAGGATAGCACTTTTTTGGGCCAGTTTTTAACTTTGGCGAAGTCGCCCGCAAAAAAATCTAACGTTAGATTTTTTCATGCGGAGCCTACTTTTGAAAAAAAGTAGCCTCGCGGTGAAGCTGCAAAGCCTGCTTTTGCCCCTGAAAAAAGCCTTCATAAGGCCCAAAAGCTGCACGTTTCATTTAAAATGTGCAGTCTTTGGCCCCCGATTTTTAGTTCCAGATGTGGCAAAGAGCCCCCCTTTTACCCTCATTCCATTCTGTTTCGCCTTTTTTCAGAGCCCCGTTTTTGCGGTAAATAATATTGACAAAAGTCCGTTAGAGGGGAGCGCAACTCATCTGCGGATGTTAGGTAGATTAAATTATAGCAAAAAAACAGGATAAAAAAGAATCATTGTCGGATTTTATTCGTACATTTGCAACCGAGTACGGCCAATCGTCGTTGTTCGGCCTTGCCGCTTGCTACTGAAAGGACGCAAGAAACGACGCAAAATCCCTGAGCGCAGGGTGGCTGTATGACTTTTGAGGAAAAACAATAAACAGCATTAATGTTGTTGGTAATATCTGGGAACCTAGGAAATTCACAAGGTATTATATAGCTTACGACAAGTTAATGCCTATGCGATAGCGTAGGCACGGCTTATCAAGCTATATAGGCTATTCCTAGGGCCTCCAGATAGGGGTAAGTAGCGTTTCCTACGCTATTTCCATGTCCGGAGGCCTTGGCTTTAGCCTATAAACATGCCGATGACGAGTGTGCTGCCTAAAACTATCGTACAAGCTATGCTTATAGACAACAAGGTAGACCGTTATCCCGAGACCGGCCTTGGCATCAGGACCGTGTGGGATTTCATCAGTCTCTATTCTGGCCAACAGTCGGGCCAGACAGGTAAGCTCGACATTGTGACGGGCTATTTCACCATCCGTGCACTCAGCAAGCTCTATCGTGAGCTGCCCGCTGAGGACGAGTTCCGCATCGTCTCCTCTGAAATGATACGCGAGGAGAAACAGTTGGAGGACATCAAGGACTTGCTCAACGGTGACTTCTCCGTGGACACCACCCTGCAATTAGACCAATACGCTCAGGAGGCCAAGGCGTTCTTAGAGCGCAACTCCGTGCAGATTCGTGCCATTGCCAACGCCTTCTGCCATGCCAAGGCCTATCTGTTCAAGAACAACGTCGCCACTAACAACGGCTACTACCTGACGGGCAGCAGCAACCTGACAGATGCCGGACTTGGCCTTAAACCCACCTCGAATGTGGAGCTGACCATCGGCGACTCAGTAAACAAAGCCAATTCTGACTACAAGGAGGTGTGCCACTGGTTTGAGGCCATCTGGAAAACGGCGAAAGAGAAGATTCAAGACCCAGCAAACCCCAAGTCTGGCCTCATTAGCGTGAAAGACTATTTCATCCGCATGATCGAAGAGTATTTCCGCAAATACACCCCCGAGGAAATCTACTACAAGATACTTTATGAACTCTTCAAGGCCGACCTCGACTTGGACGGCTCTTCGATAGAACACCAGCAGGACATGTCGCTGCTACAGACCAGCGAGATTTGGCGCACACTGTTCAACTACCAGCAGAAAGGTGTCATCTCGCTCATCAAGATGCTGCGCAAATACAATGGCGCCATCCTGGCCGATGCCGTGGGATTAGGAAAGACATTCTCCGCGCTGGCTGTCATCAAGTTCTTCCAGATTCAAGGCTACACCACCGTCCTGCTCTGCCCCAAGAAGCTACAGCAGAACTGGACGCAATACCTGAAAGGCGCCGGCTCGCGCTTCGACAAAGACCGCTTCGACTATCAGGTGCGTTTCCATACAGACCTGCAGAATGAGCGGCTGCAAAACAGCTACGACACCTATAAGCTCGACTACCTGCAACGGCGCGAAAAACTGCTGATTGTCATCGACGAAAGCCACAACCTTCGCAACGAGAAGTCGAGCCGCTATCAGGACTTGATGGATAGCATCATCAGGGCACAGTCGCAAAAAGAAGGACACCAACTGAAGGTCTTGATGCTGTCAGCCACGCCCATTAACACAGGCCTGAAGGATGTGAAAGGACAGTTCAACCTGATAGGCAGAGGCGATGACAATGCTTTTGACACCAATGACTTTGGTGTAGAATCGCTCAGAAGTCTCTTTGCCGACTCTCAGCGCAAATACACGGAATGGTGTGCTGACCCCCAGCGTACCATCGGCAGCTTTATCGCTAAGTTGTCGCCCAAGTTCTTCAACCTGACGGACAGGCTGATTGTGGCCCGCACCCGCAAGCTGATAGAGAAGACGTTGGGCGAGGACATGGGCTTCCCAGAGAAGGCCAAACCGCGTAACATCTATAAAGGCGTTGACCACTTTGGGAAATACAAGAACACGGACGAGATTTACAAGGCGTTTGAGCAACTGACACTGACCGCCTACCAGCCCAGCCTCTATATCCCTGACAGACCCCAACAAGCACGCAAGGGAGCCAAGAACGACTGGAACGACAACGTGAACCGTGAGCGTTTCTTGGTGAAGATGATGAGCATCCTGTTTATGAAACGATTGGAAAGTTCATGGTATTCCTGTATGCTGACGGTAAAGAAAGTGCTTGACGTGCATGAACAGACGCTGCAAAAGGTCTTGGACTTCGAAGAGCACAAGAAAAATGGTGTCGTTGATATTGATGTGCCAGACGAGGACGAGAACTTCGACACCGACGACCTCTTCACCCTGCGCAAAGGCACCATCAGCCTGAGCGAGATGAAGAACTTGGGCGGTTTCAAGCGCGGATTGCAGCACAACGTGAAATGCCTGAATGAAATCTACCTCAGCCTGAAAACCTTCGAGCAGGATTACAGGAACAAGTTCGAGCAGGATGAGAAATTAGATGTACTTGCAGCATTGCTCAGAGAAAAGCAGCAGAGCAAGAACAAGAAAATTGTCATCTTCACGGCCTATAGCGACACAGCAAAATTCCTCTATGACGAACTCCAGCTGCGTGGCTTCTCTCGCATCGCCTCCGTCTCTGGCACAGCCATCTATTCCTCAGGTCATCATCGTACCAACGACTTCCAGGATGTGCTACAGAGTTTTGCCCCCTATAGCAAACTATACAAAGAAAAAGACTGGAGCCTGCTTTATGAAGATGCCCACCTCGACACCGCCCAGTATTTCGATGCCGAGAAACGCCAGTGGCGCGTACCTTATTCTATATGGGAGCAGCTCGTCAGGGCAAAGGAGCCGTCGGTCACCCGCTTGCTGGACGACCCCATCGACATCCTGATTGCCTCCGACTGTCTGTCGGAAGGCCAAAACCTGCAGGATGCCGACATGCAGGTGAACTACGACATCCATTGGAACCCCGTCCGCCTGATTCAACGTTTTGGACGAATCGACCGTATCGGCTCGCCCAACCAACTGATACAGTGTGTGAACTTCTGGCCTGCCTCCTCATTTGAAGAATACCTGCATCTGGAATCCCGTATCATGAACCGCATGGTGATTATGAACCTGACAGGGGCTGAGACCCAGCAGCTGAACGACGAGTATATGCAGATGGAGAAGGACAACCCGTTGGTGGATAAGAATGCCGACCGCCTATTGGCTGAACTTCAGAACAACAGCATCAGCGACATCGAATCGCCTCAGACACTGTCGCTCAAAGACTTTTCATTGGAAGTCTATCGTCAAGACCTGCTCGACTATTTCGAGAAATACAAGCAACAGTTGGAGCGTATGCCCAATGGCATCTTCACTGGTTTCAAGAATGAGGACACATTGTTTGAGCATATTCCCGAAAGCCTTGTCGCCATTGTCGGCTATCCCAAGCGAGAGTCAGCCACAGACCGTTATCGTGAAATCTACCTGATGTGTCAGCCTGCCGACAAGTCTCAGGCACCCACCTTCACAGAAATGAACCGTGCAGAGATTCTCGACTTTCTGCGTATGAACAAACGTCAAGACCGCCATCTGCCCGACTGGATCGATAAGCCTCAGAATGAACGTATAGCCAAACTGCAGGCCATCGTTCAACAGTGGTTCGATACTCAGGTGCCGCAACAGGCCACCAACGCCATCCTTCAGATTGCACAGTCGCGCAAAGGCATAAAGCCCGCTGCAAAGAATGATGGCGTGCGGTTGGAAGACAAGTTCAATCGTGAGAAGTTCGACCTGATAGCATGGGAATACGTGAGTTGAAATAAGAATAATTGAAAAGGTGCAATTGACATGAAAACCATCCTGAGACAATTCATCAATGAGCCGCTGTTCGATGCTTGCGCAGCAATGCTCAACCATCTGCACATATCGTTCAATGAGGTGACACGCACCCCTGTTTTCTTTGACAGCCTCTATCCCGGGCCGTTGACCAAAGCTTTGCGGGAACTGATGACCAAAGTGGAACATACCTACTTTATCGGCACGGTTGATGAAGCCTCGCTGTCAGGGCGGGCAAGGCAACAACGTGAAGACGAGGTGACACAACTGGCAGCAGAAGGCAAGTATGCGGGCATGATGATCTTTGCCGTCAACATCGACAGCGGGCAAAGCTTGACCCGTACAGAGATGGCCACACTGACCCGTGGTTTCAACCGCATCGCCGCCGCTCAGCCAGTGGTACTCTTCATCAAGCAGGGCGACAGATTAGCTTTGTCCACCTGTGAACGCAGCGAATACACCCAGCAATGGCGTGACGGCGAGAAATTAGGCAAGGTGAGTATGCTTCGCAACATCAATTGCCGTGAAACCCATCGCGGGCATATCGACATCTTAGAGTCCATCGGCGACAAGGCATATCCCAACTTTGAGGAACTCTACAAGCACTGGATGCAGGTATTCTCTTCCGAACTGCTCACCAAGAAGTTCTATGGCGAGCTCAGCGACTGGTATGCCTGGGCGGTGCAGGTGGCCCGCTTCCCCAACGACCTCGCCACTACAGCAGACGACGAGAAGTTCAACCATGAGAGTTGCATCCGCCTCATCACCCGTCTCATCTTCGTGTGGTTCCTTAAACAGAAGCACCTCATCCCGGAGGAATTCTTTGACGAGCAGTATATCAAAAACCACTTCATCAAAGAGTTTGACCCACATACGCGGAAAACTTTGTTCTACGATGCTGAGCAGAGCAAGTATTATCGGCTCATCCTCCAAAACCTTTTCTTTGCCATGCTCAACCGTCCTATTGTGCCGGAGGGAAAGGACACGCCTAATAATCGTCGGTTCAGAGGCGATGGGCAGAGGGGCTATTTGCGCTCTGACTATAATGTGAACAACCTCATGCGCTATAAGAGTGACTTCAAGGAGGGTGGCGCTGACAAATTCCTGAAGATGGCCAACACCCATGTGCCTTTCTTGAATGGCGGTCTGTTTGACTGCTTGGACGATAAACCCAAGAATCTCTACTACGACGGTTTTTCTGAGCGCAAGGAATCCCTCGAACAACTCTATTTGCCTGACTGGCTCTTCTTTGGCGATGAAGTGGGACGCAGCATCGACCTGTCACAATGGTATGGTGACACGAAGAAAAGAAGTGTCTCAGCCCGTGGTATCATCGACATATTGAAGAAGTATAACTTCACCATTGAGGAAAACACCCCGCTTGACCAGGAAGTGTCACTCGACCCTGAACTGTTGGGTAAGGCTTTCGAGAATCTGTTAGGGGCATATAATCCTGAAACAAAAGAAACGGCTCGCAATCAAAGTGGTTCTTTTTATACTCCACGAGAGATAGTGCAATACATGGTGGACGAAACCATTGTTGCCTATCTGAAACAAGCCTGCGGAGGTGAATTGGAATCACAATATCGTTCCCTGCTAAGCTATGCCACTGAAGACACTCAACTATCAAAAGAACAGCGTCTTTCCATAATGCATGCACTGTATAACTGTAGAGTGCTTGACCCAGCTTGTGGATCTGGTGCTTTTCCAATGGGAGTTCTACAACAGCTTGTGCATATTCTACGACAACTCGATCCGGCAAATGAGATGTGGAAGGAATATATGATAGATCTCGCTATTGAACAGTCAAGAAAGGCTTTTACAACAGATGTTGAAGAGGAGCGGAAAACCAGCTTGGCAGATATAGAAGAGGCATTTAACCAAAACATCAATGACCCAGACTATGCCCGTAAATTATACCTGATAGAGCATTGTATATATGGAGTAGACATACAGCCCATCGCTGTGCAGATAAGCAAGCTGCGCTTCTTTATTTCTTTGGTTGTTGACCAGAAGCCTACTAATGATGCTACCAACAACTTTGGTATCAGACCACTACCTAACCTTGAATCCAAATTTGTGGCAGCCAACACTCTAATACCCGTGAAATATAATGCTTCTCTGGTGGAATCAAACGAAGGTGTCATAAAACATAAAAACACACTGAAAGAACTAAACCACAAAATATTCTTAGCAAAACGCAACATTGACAAGCATAACATTAAAGATAAAATAAAAGCAACAAGAAAGGCACTGGCACAGGCGATAGAAGATACAGGCTTTGTAGGGCATAGCGAGGCTGAGCAGTTGGCCGGATGGGATATGTTCGACCAAAACACATCATGCACCTACTTCGATGCAGAATGGATGTTTGGCATGAAAGGGGGTTTTGACATTGTAATCGGAAATCCGCCTTATGTCCAACTACAAAACAACGGGGGCGAACTGGCACACATGTATGAAGAATGTGGATATTCTACTTTTGCCCGTACTGGTGACATCTATTGCTTGTTCTATGAGCGTGGATGGCAAATGTTGAAAAAGCATGGTCATCTATGCTATATCACATCCAACAAGTGGATGCGAGCAGGATATGGCGATAAGACCAGAGAGTTCTTTGCCAACAAGACTAACCCCATGTTACTGATTGACTTTGCTGGAGTGAAGATATTTGAGAGTGCTACGGTGGATACCAACATCTTTCTTTTTGCAAAGTCAGACAACCAACACGAAACCGTCTGTGCTGTCACCAACAAACAAAACAAAGATAGCGTAAAGAATTTGAGCGATTTCGTGCAGCAACAGAACTCAATTTGTAACTTTGCTTCATCCGATAGTTGGGTTATTCTTTCTCCTATTGAGCAAAGCATCAAAAAGAAAATAGAGGCTGTAGGTACGCCACTTAAAGATTGGGCCATCAACATCTATCGTGGTGTGCTGACAGGATGCAACGAAGCATTCATTATAGATTCAAATAAACGTGATGAAATATTGGCAAACTGTCAAACAGAGGATGAACGTCAAAGAACGGTTGAACTTATTCGACCGATTCTTAGAGGCCGCGACATTAAAAGGTATGGATATGACTGGGCTAATTTATGGTTAATCTATATTCCTTGGCATTTCCCATACCAATTTGATGAAAGTATTCAAGGTGCATCTGAAAAAGCGGAAAGAGCATTTAAGGAACAATACCCAGCCGTATATTCACACATGTTACATTATAAGGAGCCTCTGTCAAAGAGAAACAAAGCGGAGACTGGAATTCGTTATGAATGGTATGCTATGCAAAGATGGGGTGCCAAATATTGGGAGGATTTCTTAAAGCCAAAAATTATTTATCCAAACATGACCAAATACATACCATTTGTATTTGATAATAGAATGTATCTTACAAACCAGAAATGCTTTATTATTACAGGAAAATATGTGGCATATCTTACGGCGTTCTTCAATTCTTCACTATTCAAGTACTGTTTTAGAGATTCATTCCCTGAATTACAAGGTGGAACACGAGAGTTGAGTAAAATCTTCTTTGACAAAATTCCTGTGTATGAAGTTTCCGATGCCCAAAACCAAAAATTCCAAGATGCTGTAGAAGATATACAAAATGAATATACCAAACAAAAAGCACAGAGAATAGACTCTATGCTATTTGACTTGTACAATCTAACAACAGAAGAAAGAAAGACTATAGGCTTTGTTGAGATAGTTTGATATATTGTGTAACATAATCGCGTTCATTAGGAGATAAACCATACATTGAGAAAACAATGTCGTTTATCTCCTTTTCTATTGTATCATGGGGATTGGTTATTTGTCTATCAAGAAGAGACGACAGTTGCCTGTCATACCAGGCATTATATGGAACGCGAGCCGGTTCTATTGCTTGAACGCTTACCAATAAATCTCCCGTCCCTGTTTTAGGTGAATCTTTCAACAAATAATGACCCATTAATGAATTAAGTACACAGCACAAATACCCGATATGTTTGCCTACAGCAAAACATGTGCTATCAAGTCCAAGACATCCTTTATTGTCAAAAGAGAAGCGTAATATTGAACCAATTCTTTTCCAAATGATTTTTGGCCGTGAAAAATCCTCCAAATAAGCGCAGTTACGAAGGTTGTATGGAGTGTCTCCTTTGTCGGCTCTTGTGGATATTCTATCCCAATATTGGTCTAAATGAGCCTTAACAGCAGGATAATCTTCGATTTTGATTCGAGGTATGCGTCCACGAATGCCGTTATGAGTATTGATGAGATACAGTCCATTGTCCATATAGCCGTATCTCTTTATATCCCTGCCGCGCAAAATAGGTCGAATAAGTTCAGCCGTTTTTTTACGCTCTTCGGCATCCCTACAATTTGCAAGAATTTCATTGCGCTTTTCTGTCGAAATGATAAAGGCATCATTGAAGCCAGTCTTTATTCCATAATTAATCTGAATATCCCAGTCCTTCAATGGCGTTCCAACAGCTTCAATCTTACGCTTAATGCTCTGTTCAATAGGTGATAAAATAACCCAACTATCAGAAGAGTTGAAGTCACAGATGCTATTCTGTTGCTGCACGAAATCGCTCATTAGTTCACCGCCAATCCTTTGAGTTCAATAAACCGCGCAAGGGTATTCCTGTCTACCTTGCATATCTTGGCAATTTTGCGTTGCGATGTTCTGTTCATTAGGAGTTCTTTAATGAGGACTTCCTTACCAGATAGCTTGTATTTTTCTGGGCTACTCTTCTTTCCTTTGGGACGACCAAGGATGACTCCCTCTGCTTTCTTCCTTGCCAATGCTTCCTTTGTGCGCTGACTTATAAGGTTGCGTTCTATCTCAGCTGACAACCCAAAAGCAAAGGCAAGCACTTTACTTTGAATGTCATCACCAAGACGATAGTTGTCTTTAATAGTCCATACGCGGCACTCTTTAGTCATACAGATATTCAGTATCTCCATAATCATGAAGAGGTTTCTGCCCAAACGCGACAGCTCGCTACAGACGATTATGTCGTCTTTGTCTACTTTCTTCAGTAGGTTGCCTAACTGTCGCTTAGTGTAATTCTTTGTTCCACTGATAGTTTCCTCTATCCAGTCATTGATGACTATGTTCTGCTTCTCACAGAACTTGTTAATCTCAAAACGTTGGTTCTCTACCGTCTGCTTGTCACTACTTACTCTGATGTAACCGTAAATCATTTTTGCACCAAAGATAGCAAAAAAACAGTAAATGACCTCCTCGTCTATCACCTCTACGGCCTGACCTACGATGAGGTGCTTATCGTGGACCCAGAGACACCAATAACAAGGGAAGAATATGAGAAGAAGGGGAAAATGATATGAAAAGTAGATTGCAAAGTTAAAACTACGCAAATGATTGATGCAAGCTGGAGCAGAGCCAGAAATTCCCATAGCAAGAGGAGAATACTGGCTACATTGATGCTTGTGACGGGGTCGAAATCAGTGTGTTGACTGCCTGACGCCAGCCTTCGTAGAGGTGGGAAGTGAGAGATGAACGGTGGGAGGTGGGTTGATAGACCTCTGTGACCTTGCGCAGAGGGATGACCTCGTCGAAGCTCTTCCACAGGCCGCGTGCGAAGCCGTTCATCAACGCAGCACCCAAGGCTGAGGCATCATCCACCTCGGTACAGACGACGGGCGTGCCCAGCAGGTCGGCCTGCAGTTGCATGAGGAAGCGGTTCTTCGTAGGGCCGCCATCGGCGCAGATGGTGGTGAGGGTGTTCGTCCGTTGCAATATCGGGACAGGTGAGAACATGGCGTCCAGCAGGTCCTTGACCTGGAAGGCGATGCTCTCTAACGCGGCGCGCACCACGTGGGCCTTTGTAGTGGCGAAGGTGAGGCCAAGGATGGCACCCTTGACGTTGCTCTGCCACCACGGTGCGCCCAAGCCGCTGAAGGCGGGCACAATGTATACGCCGCCGCTATAAGTGACGCTCGTGGCGATGGCTTCCATCTCCTGCGGCTTGCCCACAAGCTGCAACTGGTCGCACATCCACTTCAGTGTGGCACCCGTACTGTAGATATTGCCCTCGAAGCCATACCATGTCTTCCCAAAGGCCGAGAAACCTACGGAGGTGACGAGACCCTCTGGTGCTTTCAGCGGCTCATGGCCGATGTTCACCATCACGCTACTGCCCGTGCCGTAAGTCACCTTGCCGGAGCCACGCTCAAAGCACATCTGTCCGACGAGGGCACCGTGGCTGTCGCCAAGGACACCGGCGATGGCGATGGGCTCAGGGAAGAGCCCCTCGACGGTGGTCTCGCCGTAAATCTCGTCGCAGGCCTTCACCTTAGGCATCATGGAGCGGGGAATGTCGAAGAGCGCCAACAGGTCGTCGTCCCACTGCATGGTGTGAATGTTGAAGAGCATGGTACGCGAGGCATTGGTAGTATCGGTGGCGTGTACACGGCCGCCTGTGAGTTTCCAGATGAGCCAGGTGTCGATGGTGCCCATCAGCAGTTCGCCCCGTGAGGCTAAGTCACGAGCGCCTGGCGTATTGTCTAAGAGCCATTTCACGCCCGAGGCAGAGAAATTCGGGTCGATGAGCAGGCCGCTCTTCGCCATCACCATATCGGTCATACCATCGGCACGAAGCTGCTGGCAGATGTCCTTGCCACGCGTATCCTGCCAGACCACGGCGTTGGCTATGGGCTTGCCCGTCGTTTTGTTCCAGACCACGGCTGTCTCACGCTGATTGGTGAGGGCTATAGAAAATGAAGAATTTGCTGCCGCCATACCTTTACCAGATGAGACGGCGGTAGCAAATTCTTCATTCTTCATTCTTAATTCTTCATTTATCAGGCGGATGGCCTCCACCATATTTTGATAGATTTCCTCAGCATCGTGTTCCACCCATCCTGACTGCGGATAATACTGCTTGTGGTCGACACTGCTACGCGCCACCACGTGACATTGCTCGTCGAACAGCAACGCTTTTGTGGCGCTGGTGCTCTGGTCTATGGCGATGATGTAGTTCATTTGATAAAATCTAGTGTTGAACGGACTATACCCTCAGCGTCGAGGCCGTAGTGGTGGAAAATCTCGGTGTTCGTACCGTGAACGACGTTCTCGTCGGGGATGCCGAGGATACGCACTGGCACGGGATGCTCAGCAATGGTCTCACAGACCATCGCACCAAGGCCGCCGAAACGCGAGTGCTCCTCTACGGTGACGATGTGCCCAGTTTCTTTTGCTGCCTTGAGAATGGCATCGGTGTCGAAAGGCTTCAGCCACGAACAGTCGAGGACGCGGGCTGAGACCCCCTGCTCCTTGAGCATGAGTCCAGCCTGCCATGCGTGGTAGACGGTTTCGCCGGTGGCAACGATGGTGACATCGGTGCCGTCAAGCACGGTGATGGCCTTGCCCAGCTCGAACTCAAAGTTGTCATCAGCGTATACATCAGGCACGGCGGCACGGCCTACGCGGACATAGCAGGGCTTCGGCCATTGGCCATTGACCATTGACCATTGACCATTGTAGTTGGCCAGGAACTGTACCAACTTCTTCGTCACACGCCAGTCAGACGGCAGACAAACGGTCATGCCGGGGAACGTCCTAAGCACGGCGATGTCGTGCAGCGAGTGGTGGGTGGCGCCCAAGGCACCGTAGGCTACGCCGCCGCTGACGCCAAGGATGGTGACGGGATTCTGCGAGTAAGCCAGGTCAACCTTGACCTGCTCTAGGCTGCGGGCCACATAGAAACAAGCAGGCCCGCAGCAGAAAACCTTCTTTCCGCTGTGGGCCAGTCCGGCAGCGATACCGACGGCATTTTGCTCGGCAATGCCGCACTCTACAAACTGCTGTGGCAGGGCATTGGCGAAATCGCCTAAAGTGACGGAGCCGCGAGCGTCGGTCGTCACGGCAATGATATCTTTGTCTTCACGCGCCAGCTCCAAGAGCGTGTCGGTGAACTGTTTTCTACAAGCAATCATATTTTATAGGGCTAATAGAGCCAATGGGACTCATTGGGATAATCGTTTTATGCGGGCTTCAATCTCTGCCACGGCGGCCTTGCACTGCTCTTCGTTCAGCACGCCGTGGTGCCACTTGGCT
>JAILAA010000022.1 GCA_024681875.1 Prevotella sp. | reverse complement strand
AACAAGGTGATTGTGGCCACCGATGCCGATGTCGACGGGATGCACATCCGTCTGCTGATTATCACCTTCTTCCTGCAGTTCTTCCCTGAACTCATCCGTAAGGGCCATGTCTATGTACTACAGACACCGCTCTTCCGCGTGCGCAACAAGCGTACGAAAATCAAGAAGAAGATCGTGCTGACCGAAGAGGACGAGCGGCTGGCGCAGCAGAAGACTGCCGTCAAGAGCGACTTCATCGTCCGCTACTGCTATAGCGAGGAGGAGCGCATGAAAGCCATCAGCGACCTGGGGCCCGACCCGGAAATCACCCGGTTCAAAGGTCTTGGCGAGATTTCGCCCGAGGAGTTTGCCGGATTCATCGGACCTGACATGCGGCTGGAGCAGGTCACCCTGCACAAGACCGACCAGGTGCAGAAACTCCTGGAATACTACATGGGAAAGAACACGATGGAACGCCAGACCTTTATCATCGACAACCTCGTCATCGAGGAAGACCGGCCCGAGGAGGAAGAAAGCTGGTAGGCTGGAAGCTGCATGATACAGTAAGCTACGCTCTTACAAAAACGAATAAAAAACAAATAGAGCAAATCAGCGACATGATTTGCTCTATTTGTTTTTGCGAATCCTTGCCACGCGCTATTTATAGATGGGGCCGAAGGTCTGGCAGGCGCGGTAGTCGGCGCCCTCCTTGTCCATGCCGAAGGCATTCCAGGCAGCGGGTCGGAAGATGTCGCTGTCGCTGATGTTGTGCATCGAGACGGGGATGCGCAGCATGGCGCAGAGCGTGATGAGGTCGGCGCCTACGTGGCCGTAGCAGATGGCACCGTGGTTGGCGCCCCAGCAGTTCATCACCGAGTAGACATCCTTGAAGCAGTCCTTCGACGGATCCAGACGCGGAACGAACCAGGTGGTAGGCCACGTGGGGTCGGTGCGCTTGTCGAGGATGTCGTTCACGTGCTTGGGCAGTTCCACCGTCCAGCCTTCAGCCAGCTGCAGCACAGGGCCGAGGCCTGCCACCAGGTTGAGGCGCAGCATCGTCATCGGCATGCCGCCGCGTGTGAGGAAATGCGAGGAGTAACCGCCACCCCGGAAGTAGTCGCGGTCGGCGGGCATCCACGAGGTGGCCTTCAGACAGGCCTCCATATCGGCGTCGCTCAGCTCCCAGTGAGGCTTCATCGTGGGCTGTCCGTCCGGGTCGCTCATGGCACCCGTAGCGTCGAGCGTGGTGGCGCCGCTGTTGATGAGGTGGATAAAGCCCTGTGCGGCAGCACCGCTCAGCGCTGTGCCTGTGACACGCTGCACGGCCTCAGGACTCCAGTAGGTGCGAATGTCGCTGAACATCACGCCGCGGTTGGTGAGCAGATGGCCGAAGAGCATCGACATGCCGTTGAGGAAGTCGTTCTCGGTGGCCAGGGTGAATGCCTCGCGAGGGCCGTTCCAGTCAAAGCTGGTGCACATCATCGATTCGGGGAAGTCGAAGTTGGGCTTGTAGTCTGTCCATTGGCGCTGTCCCTGCACGCCGGCTGCTATGGCGTTGTGGCCGATGGCCTCTTCCTTGTAGCCCATCTGCAGCAGGCGCTCGCTGCCCTGCATGAGGTCGCGGATAATCATCATCGTCTTCACGGTGAAGGCCCAGTCCTCGTCCTTCTCGGCACGGCTCTTGCCCTTTCCCTTGCCGTTGAAGGTGGTCATGGGCGTGCCGGGGAACAGCTGACGGTCTTCGTTGTAGTCGTGGCCCTCCTGCGGCTTGCAGTATTTCTCCACCCACTGCATGGCCTTACGGAACTCGTCCTTGTCGTAGATGCCGAAGTCTACGCGTCTCAGTATCTCTACGAGCGACACATACTCAGTCCTCATGCCCAGGTAGTGCTGCAGGAAGTCGGCATCGACGATGGAGCCGGCTATGCCCATGCAGGTATTGCCCAGCGAGAGATAGCTCTTGCCCCGCATCGTGGCTACGGCCTGCGCAGCTCGTGCAAAGCGGAGAATCTTCTCCGCCACGTCTGCAGGGATGGTATTGTCGTCGAGGTCCTGCACATCGTGGCCGTAGATGCCGTAGGCCGGCAGGCCCTTCTGCGCGTGGGCGGCCAGCACGGCAGCCAGATAGACGGCTCCCGGGCGCTCGGTGCCGTTGAAGCCCCACACGGCCTTGGGATAGTGAGGGTTCATGTCCATCGTCTCCGAGCCGTAGCACCAGCAGGAGGTGACGGTGATGGTGCTGCCTACGCCCTCGCGCTCGAACTTCTCGGCACAGGCGGCACTTTCGCCCACACGGCCGATAGTGGTGTCGGCAATGACACATTCCACGGGCGAGCCGTCGCCGTTTTTCAGGTTGCTTTCAATGAGTCCCTTCACGGCCTTTGCCAGGCTCATTGTCTTTGTCTCTAAGCTTTCGCGCACACCGCCCTGACGGCCGTCAATGGTTGGACGGATGCCAATTTTAGGATAGTTTTTCATTTCGTTTGTTT
>JAILAA010000019.1 GCA_024681875.1 Prevotella sp. | reverse complement strand
GGACACCATCCGTTTGGAAATGGCCGAGCAGGACATGAAGGCCAGAGAACAGATGCTGGCAGCCTACCAGAAGTCGCAGGACGAAAAGGAGGCCGAACAGCAGCAGGAGCCTGAGCACGAGCAGACACTGGAGGAACGTATAGACACCTTCGAGGCACGCTTTGACCTGCTTGGCCCTATGTTCGCACAAATAAGCAGTCAGCTGGCCGAAAGCTACAAGAAGAATTTCGGTCCTCACGCCGACGATTTGCTGGGCAAGGACACATGGCAGGTGCGTCTTTCTCCTGAGCCTTATCTGAACGAGTGGGCTAACAATGTGGAGTTTGACCTGACAAGGATTGTGTTTGACAATGCCGAACCCGAAGAGGTGAAGCAGCTGTTGCCAAAGTGGAACGACAAGATTCTTCATGCCTACCTTACGTGGCTCTATGGTGGCAAGGACGGTACGCAGATTAAGTTGAACTTCGACGAGCGTGGTCAGGCCGACTCACAGAACGATGCACTGATAGACCTGTTGCGCGACCAGGGCTTGCTTGACCAGATGATGTTTGTGAAGATCGAGTCGTGGAAAGGCTGTGCCCATTGTGTAGCCGTCTATAATGATGCACCAGACATTCTGATGGTCATTGGCGAGGGCGGTGCCGATTTCTATACCGTAGCCGATGACATTTGGTACTCCAGTCAGGGCAGCACCATCATCAATCCGGACGCTTGCAGCGAGTTTAGCGGTTGGGGTACACGTAGCATGGTAGGTTTCTGCCTGCGTCAGATGCTCTCTGAGGATAATCACAAGGCTGCATTGAAGGAGCAGCAGAACGTGAGCAAGCAGATGCACGGAAAGTTGATGGACGACATCAACAACTACCGCGACATCTGGCAGATGTATCACGACGACTTCAACAAGCAGCAGCGTAAGAACATGGTTGATTTTGGATAAAGGAGTACGACTATGGGAGGATTGAAGAAATTCGTGTCGCAGGGTATGCAAACAAATGTAGAGTCCATCGAGGATAGGGTGAAGCGCTTGAAGAGCGCCACCCTCCCCGGTGTGATACATACTTCGCTCGACCTGTATTATAACGACCTGAAAGGCGAGAGCGAGGCCTACACAGCCCGCCTGGAACTATGGATGGAAGATACTGTCAGCTATCGTACCATACATGCCCGCTGTGCCTCTTTCGATGAAGCGCTGAAGAAGATACAGGAGTACGAGGCATGTCTGATAGCTGGTAAGAAGACGGATGGCTTTGAGGTTTATAATGGTAAGAAGCGTTACGAGGAAGAACTCAGCGACGAGCCAGATACGAACGGCCCATTCGAGACAAGGGCTGAGTTTACCACATGGACGGATGTACTGAACAAGCACATGAGATCCGACAAGAAGGGAGAAATCATCTCAGACCCGCGCACGGTTGCCGACCTGCCTAAACTCAATCACGGCATGGCAGTATGGGTGCCTATACCTGACAAAGACAACAAGGTGCGCTGGTATGTCGATTGGTTCGACTATGCCCGCTATGACAAGGATGGCAAGGAAATAACCTTCGTCTGCATCCACGACGGACACAAGGGGGTGTTCCCGCTCGACCCCTACATCAGCGACGCCATCAATCAAGGCCGTCAAATACCGCAGGCATACACCCTGTGGCTGAAGAAGACCATCGGTGACATCAAGGCTACACTAAAGAATAATAAGGAGTACAGATAAACATTAAAAGAAAAATTATGGAACAGAACAAGATTCAAGAAGCTGCCAGACAGTTGGCAGAACGCAGTAAGAACCCTGTAGGCAACAAGTCAGAAGGACGCAAGGGTTGTCTCGTAGTAATAGACGGCAAGCCACCAGTGGGCGACAATACCACGCTGATGCTATATACTGTAAAATTCCGTGCCGTTGACGAGAAGAAGCCTACCGCCTATTTCTCACTTGAAGAGTCAAACCAGCAGGTGGTCAATCGGCTCATTGCCATTATTACTGGCATTGACCTGCAGAAGATAACCGACGGCACGCTGAGTGAGGACGAGTGG
>JAILAA010000002.1 GCA_024681875.1 Prevotella sp. | reverse complement strand
TAACATAATTCCCACTTCATTAAGTACACAATAGGCCCCCTACTGTGTAATAAAAAAAAGAAAAAGCCCCGTTGGCGAAGCAACAGGGCCATCGCTGAGTTCTCAACATTAAACCAGGAAAGAAAAGAAGAAATTATTTGGAAAGAAAAATATATAAAAACTCTTATAATTAAGAAATAATGTGTATCTTTGCAGCGAAGAATGAATCGCTCATTAAAACCAAACCAAAGATGAAGAAAATTATACTGGTGATATTATCTTTCCTGATGGGCATAACGGCATTCGCCCAGGATGAGGGGTTGTTTTCATTGACTGAAGCAGAGCGTAAGTTGGTGGAGCAGAACAGCGACTTCGCCTTTAACCTGTTCCGCAAGACACGCGACACGGAGAATCATGTCATCTCGCCACTGAGTATAACCTACGCCCTTGGTATGCTCAACAACGGTGCCGAGGGCATCACCCGCGAGGAGATCTGTCAGGTGCTGTCGGGTGGACAACAGACCGACTATGCCGACGTCGCGACGATGAACGCCTTCTGCAGAAAGATGCTCACGGAGAGCCCCCTGCTCGACAAGGAAACGCGTGTGGCCATTGCCAACACCATCTTCTTCAACGGCGACCGTAAGGACATCGCATTGAAATCGGCCTTCGAGGAAGCTGCAGCTACCTACTACGACGCTAAGCCGTCTGTGCTCAGTTTCAGTGACGAGGCCTCATTGGGCATCATCAACCAGTGGGCCTCCGACCAGACTGACGGTATGATCCGCGACCTGCTGAAGCCTGAGGATATGCAGGACCCCAACCTGGTGAGTTTCCTGCTGAACGCCATCTGCTTCAAAGGGGCATGGGCCACTCCGTTTGAGGAACGCACCGAGAAGAACTACTTCGACGGGCAAAAGCGGACCGCCACGTACATGTATCAGGGAGACGATTTCCTTTACGCAAAGACTGACCTCTACACAAGCGTCATTCTCCCTTATGGCAACGGCTCCTATCAGATGACCATCTTCATGCCGCAATACAGGAAGACGATCGACGACCTGCTGGCAGCCATGAACGGAAAGAACTGGAATAAGGCCGATTATAAGCACTATAAGGTGTATCTCTCTATACCGCTCATAGACACCGACACCAATCTGGATCTGGAAGAGACCATGGCATCGCTGGGCATGAAGAATGCCTTCCTGACATACGATGGTCACGGCTTTATGGATTTCTGCCATTTTGGTGACAATGAGGACGATTCTGACCCGTGCTGGATCAGTCTGATGCGTCAGAAGGCCCATCTGAAACTTGACCAGAAAGGTACGGAGGCTGCCGCTGCCACGGTGATAGGAATGGCTGACAAGGGCATGCCCCACGAGATGCAGACTTTTGTGGCCGACCGTCCGTTCCTTTACATCATCAGCGACCGCTTCACGGGTAGCATCTTCTTCATGGGCCAGTACATGGGTGAGCCGATCGAGAACGCACGCCACGACATCAGCCTCACCGAAGAAGAGCAGCAGCTCGTGGCGAGCAACAACGACTTTGCCTTCCGCCTCTTCAACGAGGCCCGTGGCGAGGAGAGCAGCATCATGTCACCACTGAGCATCACTTACGCCCTGGGTATGATGAACAACGGCGCCGCAGGTCAGACACAGCAGGAGATCAACGACGTGCTGGGCTTCGGCAAGGCTGGCGCGGAGGGCATCAACAACTTCTGTCGTAAGATGCTGACGGAGGCGCCCACACTCGACAAGGAGACCAAGGCCGAGATTGCCAACACCATCTACGTGAACAGTGGCACGGGCTACGAGCTGCAGCCTGACTTTATAGAGAAGGCCAATACCTACTATGACGCCACGCCTACAGCCCTCGACTTCTATGATGATGCCACGATAGGCATCATCAACCAGTGGGCCGACGAACATACACACGGCATGATTCCGGCAATCGTGGATGAGGCTACCTTCAACCGCCAATCTCCCAGTTGTCTGCTCAACGCCCTCTACTTCAAGGGGGTATGGGCCAACAAGTTCGACAAGGATAATACCAGCGACGAGGCCTTTAATGGAGGTGCCAAGGTGCCGATGATGCACCAGAAAGAAGCATTGGCTTACACGGAGAACAACCTCTATCAGGCTGTACGCCTGTACTATGGCAATCAGGCCTACCTGATGACCATCTTCCTGCCACGTGAGGGAAAGACGATTGCTGACGTACTGGCCGCCATCAACGGACAGAATTGGCAGTTCAGGAGTTACGATTCGTACATCGTCGACCTGAAGATGCCACGCTTTAAGACAGATGCCGAACTCAATTTAGTACCTGTCATGAAAGCGCTGGGTTTGTCGACAGCCTTTACGGATGCTGCGGAGTTCCCCTATTTCGGTAATCGTCCGTTTGCCATCGGCGATATGTTCCAGAAAGCCGTCATCAGCCTCGACGAAGCAGGCACGGAGGCCGCTGCTATCACGATGGCCAGCGGTGCAACGAGTGTTCCGCGTGAGGTCAACTTCCATGCCAACCGTCCGTTCTTCTATATCATCAGCGAGCTGAGCACAGGCGCCATCTTCTTTATCGGCCAATACATGGGCGAAGACACCACGTTGGGCATTAGCGCTGCGCTAAATGATAATGGAAAAATGATAAATGATAATATTTTCGACCTTCAGGGCCGCCGCATCCAGGGTGAGCCGCAAAAAGGTATTTATATCCAGAACCGAAAAAAAATACTGAAATGAAGAAAACTATCCTATCCGCCATCAGCCTGCTGCTGTTTGCAGCCACGAGTC